>CAZFFB010000259.1:0-3476 GCA_964517735.1 uncultured Pseudomonas sp. | reverse complement strand
GCAGCGAGGAGCGGCTGCGCCTGCTGTTCCCCGACTACCCGGTGCTGCGTATCGACCGCGACACCACCGCCCGCAAGGGCAGCCTCGAAGCGCTGCTGGCCCAGGTGCAGCAGGGCGAGCCGTGCATCCTGGTAGGCACCCAGATGCTCGCCAAGGGCCATCACTTTCCGCGGGTCACGCTGGTGGCGATCCTCGATGCCGACGGCGGGCTGTTCAGCGCCGATTTTCGCGCCAGCGAGCGCATGGCGCAGCTGATCGTCCAGGTCGCCGGGCGCGCCGGGCGCGCGGAGGAGCCGGGCCGGGTGGTGATCCAGACCCATCTGGCCGATCACCCGCTGCTGGTGCAGCTCACCGAGCAGGGTTACTTCGCCTTTGCCGAGCAAGCGCTGGCCGAGCGGCGCGCCGCGGGTCTGCCGCCCTTCGCCCATCTGGCCCTGCTGCGCGCCGATGCCCTGCAGCCGCAGCAGGCCGAGCAGTTTCTCGAAGACGCCGCGCAGCTGGCCTACCCGCTGGCCGGCGATGAGCAGCAGCCCAGCGTGCAGGTGCTGGGGCCGGTGCCTGCGCCGATGGAGCGCCGCGCCGGACGCTACCGCGCGCAGTTGCTGCTGCAGGCCAGCAGCCGCGCCGAGCTGCATCGCCTGCTCGGCCCCTGGGTGCTGGCGCTGGAAAGCCTGCCGGGCAGCCGCACGGTGCGCTGGTCGCTGGATGTCGATCCGGTCGATCTGTTCTGAGCCACCCCGGCGCGCCGCCCAACGCCACAGCCCGGCGCGGGCGGCGGCGCGGTAAAACGCACGGCTGCCGCTCAGAAATCCAGTCGTAGCGCGCTGTGAAACTCGCGCAGCGCCCCGCTGAGCGGATCACGAAAGCGCAGCTCGCGGGCCAGCAGCTTGAGGGGCCGGCGGTAGTCATCCACCTCGCGCCCATGCCGGGCGGCGTCCAGCTCCGGGTAGAGCGGATCGTTGTGCAGCGGCGCGCCGAGCGCGGCCATGTGTACCCGCAACTGGTGGCGCTTGCCAGTCACCGGATTCAGGGCGTAGCGCCAAGCCTCTGCGCCGGTTTCCAGCACCTCGATCCACGTCTCGCTGTTCGGCACGCCCGGCACCTCCTGCATGCGAAAGAACGGCTCGCCCTCCACCAGACGACTGCAGCGCTGCAGCGGAAAGGTCTGCTGCGGCAAGGGCGCGGCGATCGCCTCGTAGCGCTTGTCGATCTGCCGCTCGCGAAACAGCGCCTGATAACGGCTGCGACTGCGCGGCTCGATCGAAAACAGCACCAGCCCCGCGGTCAGGCGGTCGATGCGGTGCAGCGGCACCAGATGCGGATTGTCCAGCTGCCGCGCCAGCCGGCTGAGCAGGGTCTGCTCGACGTAGCCACCGGCCGGCAGCACCGGCAGAAAATGCGGCTTGTCGGCGACCAGCAGGTGCTCATCCTGATAGAGGATGCGCTCGGCAAAGGGGATCGGCGCCTCGTCCGGCACCTCGCGAAAGTAATGCACCCGAAGGCCCGCCCGGTAAGGCTGCTCGGCGGCCAGCGCCTGCCCCTCGGCACCCAGCACCCGCCCCTCGGCAAAGCGGGCCTGCCAGACATCACGCCCCACCTGCGGAAAGCGTGCGCACAGGCCCTCCAGCAGGGTCGGCCAGTCACCCGGCGGCAGATGGACGGTGCTGGAGCCGACACCGTTGGCGGAAAGGCGCTTGAAACTCATGGATCACCTACAGAAGAAAAAGAAATCGTGCGCCGGCACGCGAGCGGAGCCGCCGCGCCGAGGCGGCTGGATCGTGCTTCAGGCCTGCGCGCCACGCAGCGCCCAGCAATCCGGCGCCGACAGATGACCGCGTTTGAGCCACAGCCGCGCCCCGTGGCTGTGCCAGTGCAGCGTGTGCCCTGCGGGCAGGCGCAGCCAGCTGCCGGCTGCCCAGTGCTGCCCGTCGGCCGCAAGCTCACCGTCGAGCACCAGCAGCTCCAGCCCGCCCGCACATGGCTCCTGAGCGCTGAAGCCGGCCGGCCACTGCTCAAGGGTCACCAGCTCATTAGCGAAGTGGTGCAGCGTGCAACACTGGCGGCCATCCGGCAGCCCCTGCCAGTGCTGCTGCTCGGCGAGGATGCGCACTGTCTGCTCATCGCCCGGCTGGAACTGCCAGAGCTTGACCAGCAGGGTGCAGCCTGGCTGCGACCAAGGCGCGTGCTGGCTGAGCGGCGGATTGCGCAGATAACTGCCGGCCGGGTAGTCGCCCTGCGCATCGCTGAAAACGCCGTCGAGCACCAGAATCTCCTCGCCGCCACCATGCACATGCAGCGGGAAGCGACTGCCCGGCGCATAGCGCACCAGGCTGGTGGCGCGTGCCACCTCCTCGCCCAGCCGGTCGAGGGCAATGCGCTGCACCCCGCCCTGCGGCGAGTCGATCCACGCTGCCTGGCGGGTGTCGCAGTGTGCGGAGCGGTTAAAGTCGGCATTGATCAGCATGGCGGACTCCAGCAGAACGGCGGCACAGGATAACGCACGCCCCGATGCCGATCCCCCCCTGTCCGCTCAGTGCCGTGCGCGCCGATCAGCGCTGACAGTCCTGCCGACAGCCGTTGCCACCTTCAAGCTGCAGCGTGGCGTGCGCAATGCCGAACTGCTGCTGCAGCGCATCTGCGACCCGCTCGAGAAAAGCATCGTCCGTTGGCAAGGCCTGCAGGGTGAGGTGCGCCGTCAGCGCCACCTCGGTGGTGCTCAGTGCCCAGACATGCAGGTCGTGTACCTCACACACACCCGGCTGCGCCCGCAGGTAATCACGCACCGCCGGCAGATCGATATGCTCGGGCACGCCGTCAAACAGCAAGTGCAGCGACTGACGAAACAGCGACCAGGTGCCGACCACGATCACCAGCGCGATCACCAGGCCAGCCAGCGGATCGACCCAGCCCCAGCCCTGCCACAGATACAGCGCCCCGGAAAGCACCACGCCCAGCGACACCAGCGCATCGGCGGCCATGTGCAGGAAGGCGCCGCGCAGGTTCAGGTCCTGCCGGCTGCCGGCAAGGAACAGCACCGCGGTGCAGGCATTGATCAGCACGCCGATGGCAGCGACCGCCATCACCGTCTCGCCCACCATCGCCACCGGCTGCTGCAGGCGCTGGATCGACTCCCAGCCCAGCGAGCCCATCACCACCAGCAGCAACGTGGCATTGATGACGCTGGCGAGGATCGACGCCCGCCGCCAGCCGTAGGTGCGCCGGTCACTGGCCGGCAGACGCGCCGCTGCCATCGCCACCCAGGCCAGCAGCAGGCTGCCGACATCACTGAGGTTGTGCCCGGCATCGGCGAGCAGTGCCAGCGACCCCACCTGCCAGCCGTAAAACGCTTCAATCAGCACAAAGCCTGCATTCAGGGCGATGCCGATGGCGAAGGCGCGGTCGTAGTGGCGCGGCCCGTGGGCATGACCATGATGGCCGTGTGCGTGATGATGTGCATGGGCCATGACCGCCCTCCT
>CAZFFB010000258.1:0-3495 GCA_964517735.1 uncultured Pseudomonas sp. | reverse complement strand
GCAACACCTTACCGAAATGGTCGGGTGTTGCACTCAGTTTTTGCGGCCGCCCAGCCATCAATCAAGCTCGCTAGATACTCAGCTTCCTTGCGGCTGTCGTCGAATCGCCAAGCAAATACCTCTCCTTCATCACCGGCAAGCTGCTCATCAGGCATGATGGACGCAGGGTCGAGTACCCGGATGATTTCGTTCTGCAGGCGCAGCAGGCGCGGCTTTGAACGAAAGTTGCGGTACATATTGAGCGGTGTCGCTGCAAAATCGGTTGAAAAGGTCTGGAAGATGCCGTCCAGGGCACCCGCCCAGCCCATGATCTTTTGCTTGGTATCGCCCACGGCGGTCAAGCGAATGCTGGTGCCTTGAAAGGCGAGCTTCAGAAGCTGGTACTGCAGATTGGTGCAGTCCTGGAACTCATCCAGAAAGACATCGCTGTAGGTCTGCCTGATGGCGTTACGTGCCATTTCTGATTTCTGCAGAATCTGGATGGCCAACGGAACCAGGTCGGCAAATTCGATTAGATCGCGTGAAGGACCAGATTTTCGATCAGCAATTTTGTACCCAGCATCCAGCGCATGCTTGCCAGTTAGCACTGGCCGGAAGCGGTCGATGATGCGCTTGGCAAAGGCATGAAAGGTGTAGCTGTCAAATCGACAGGCAAGCTCAGAACCACAGCGACGCTTCACCCGCTCTTTTAGGTTGCTGCTGGCGTCTACCTTGAAGGAGATTGCCAGAATTCGTTTGGGGTAGCGACAGATGCCTGTGCGCAAAAGGAAGTCTGCCCGTTGCGCAAGCATTTCGGTCTTGCCCGCACCTGGGCCAGCCGTGAGGGCTAGGCAATGCACCTGCTCCTTGGCTGCACGCAGGGCGTTGGGCTCAAGTGTCAGCCCATCTGCAGGCTGCCATGTATCTACAGTTATCACTCGGGCAACTCCGCGAGTTTGGCGATCACGGCATCAGCCAAGCGCCCGAGCGATCCGGGCATATTCGCAAGCAGATCCGCATCGCTGAGCTTGGCAAGCGCTTCGATATGCGCAGCCGGTTTGCTGCCAAGTTTGAAGCTGCGGTGGTAAGTGCCGAACAGCTTCAGCTCGTCCTCGCTGTACTGACTGGGGTCGTGATGGCTTTTGCCGAGGACAGCCGTGAACGTTGACTCGTCGGGTTCTTCCTTTGATACGCCGTAAGCATCCGGGTAGGCAAGTAGCATGGCGAAATCGAGGTCCATGGGATATGAAAAATACACGTCTCTTTCTTCGAGGGCCTCAAGATAGTTATCGAAATCTCGGACCATGCTCTCTGTTGAGTCCCACTTTGGAATCCCATGATCTTTGGGCAGCTTTTGCTCCGGCCGATACTTTTCAAGTTGACCATTCACGTATTTGATCCGTCCCCAGCCAGCGGCATAACGAGCCACATCAAGGTCCAATAGTGTCAAATACGGAATCTGCAGGGCAGACAGTAATCGCCAGAAGTGATTAACGTGACGCCCACCCAGAGGCGCTATCGAGACTGCTGACTCATCAACCGGTGCTCCTTTGGCGTGAAGAAGGCGTGGCAATACGATCTCTTCACTGTCGCCTTCCCCAAGGACGACAAGACGCGAGAAATAAACTTCTGGAAAAGCCTGTACGGCCTCGCGCACGAACTTATGTGCTTCGTCCGTGGTGTCGGGTAACTGGATATGGGTAATGCGCGTTGTTCTTTCTTCGGTCAGACGCAGATAGCGGATCCGCTCAGGAGCAACACGCCGCAGCATCGATGGCGCGTGAGTGGCAATCAGCGCTTGCGCGTCGTTATTACCGGCCATCAAACTCAGGGCATTAACGATTCGCCCGAGGTAATGGGGCGAAAGACTGTTTTCAGGCTCTTCAACCGCGACCAGCGTAAAGACGGGGGGCCGTAACTTGGCGGCATTGAATGAGGTATCTTCTTCAGCCAGGACGGCGCGCCCAACCGCCTGTGACGACAGCACGAGGGACAGGTAGAGCATGGATTTCTGGCCATCACTCAGGCGTGAGAAGTCCACCAACTGCTCATCGTGCCCGGGCGAAAAGGAAACCGACATATGCCTCAGCAACGCTTCAATCTCAGAGGTCACGAAGGTGATTTTCGGGTCGGTAAAGAAATTGCCTTTGTGCAAAGTGCCCCACGCCGTCTTCAAACTTGTGCTGAAGGCATCTACCGATGGGTTGGCTGCCAGACTGTGGCTGATCTGGTCTGTGAGGCCCTTGATGACTGCACGCTCTGCATCCCAGTTCACCGCGCGCAGCATGCGCCCAAGCAACGCATTGGCACCGTAGGCAATGTGGTCAGCTGGGTCACGGCGGGCGGGGAGGTAGTGGACATGGATGTGGTTCCTATCAGCCCGAGGAACCGTAGCTTTGACTAAAGGGGTGCCATCAGCATTGAGGTCGGTTACATACTCAAAACATTCCTCTATGTCTCCGTCCTGCCCCATTGTTGCCGTGAGACGAAAACGCACACGCGGTGTACCACCCGCTTCGTCGAGGCGCATGTGGCCAAAATGAGGCGCAACAGTGCTGTTGTCCTCGTTTTCGCCGAGCTCAGGGAACAGAAAGTCGGCCTCAATCCAGAGCTGACGTTCTTCCGGCACGCTCTCCTCATCGAATGGGACGTGAAAGTCCGAGCGCAGGATGCGGCGCAATGATGGGTCAAAAGCAAACAACCGACACAGCGCCTGGAGCGCAGCTGTTTTACCGGAACCATTGGGGCCGATTAAGTAAGTGATCTCATCGAGCCGTAACTCTGTTGGCTCTGAACAAAAAGATTGAAAATTCGACAGGCGAAGCGTCTGCAATTTCATACTTCTTAACTTCCTGATTGTTGTGCCTGCAGTTCGTTGGGTGCTCGAAGCTAACCATCAGCGGGTCTTGGATGCACTTTCTGCATTGCCATCCTGCTCCTTGTCCTCTCTCACCGTCCGGTAAGCCTGGTGGGGATGCTTTTCGCTTTCCGGATACAGCAGCGTCAGTATGCCGGCCTCGCGCATGGGTTTTAGGTGCATGCGGGTGAGTTCGCGAGAGTCCTTGCGCCCGAGGATCTGCGCCAGCTCCTGAGCGGTATAGGGACGCAGCGCGCACAGCTCGCGCAGCAGTTCACGCACCGTGGCCTGGCGCGGTTTCAGACCCGCCGCCTGGATGCGTTGCAGCAATTCCGCTGGAATCCCCACAAGAGCTTGTGGGGATTGCGGGTCGAGCTTGTGGGGATTTTCCGGTATCCCCACATCTTCCCCTGGGCTTGTGGGGATTCCCAGGGGCAGCTCAGCCTGTACGGTTTCAAGCCGTGGTGCGTGCTCCGGCGAGTTCAGCACGTAGTAGGTGCGGCTACCCGCGCCCTGCTTGAGTAGCAGGCCACGGTCGCGCAGCCGGCGCAGTACCTGGCAGGCTGCCAGGGTCTCCGAGCCGCAGAAATCCCTGCACGCCGTGATGTCCACCGCCCCGGTGGCCCGCACATAGATCAGCACCTTGGCCTCATCGGGCC
>CAZFFB010000257.1:0-3525 GCA_964517735.1 uncultured Pseudomonas sp. | reverse complement strand
GGGGAGTCCGGGGGCGGCCTGAGCCAGGCTGACGCCCGTGCAGAGCCGCAGCAACAGCAAGCGAGAGAGCATGGGCGATGCCGGTCGGAGAGGGTCGGACGGGGTGTGCCGGAGGCGATGGACATCGCCTCCGGGCGGGCGTCAGGCGTTTTCGGCGTAGCGGGCCAGACGGGCATCCTGCTTGAGGATCACCAGCGTAGCGGCATGTACCTGTTCGGCCGTGACGTTGGCGGTATTGAAGATCTGCTGGAAGTGCTGGTGGGTCACGGCAGCAAAGTGCGCGCGATCCTGCGGCTGCACACCGAGAATGACTGCATAGGTGGTCAGGGCTTCACCTTCACCGCGGGCCATGTCCTCGGACAGCTCATCGATGATGCTGCCCAGGACCAGCATCGGCTTGCCGCTGTAGGTCAGGGTGCCGTTGGTGCGACAGCCATTGGTGCCGGACGTCATGCCGAAGGTGGCATTACCGGAGGTGCCATTGGTCGTCAGAGCCACCAGGTGGGAGGGCAGGCCGCGCTGGCCTTCG
The DNA here is from genome assembly GCA_964517735.1 of uncultured Pseudomonas sp. Taxonomy (GTDB): domain Bacteria; phylum Pseudomonadota; class Gammaproteobacteria; order Pseudomonadales; family Pseudomonadaceae; genus Geopseudomonas. Next base: position 2,996 of record CAZFFB010000257.1, on the reverse strand, counting down.
AACAGCATATTGCCCCAGCCGCAACCGGGACCGCCTGGCGCTTCGGCAAAGGCGTTGAGGGAGGCGGCAGCCAGCAGGGAACCCAGCAGAATCCGTTTCATGATCGTTCTCTTCTTCGTGAACTGATGAGCCCGCCAGAGCTGGCGGGTACTAGTCAGCTTTTTGCAATTGTCCGCTGCTGTCAAGAAAACACCTGTGAAGCGCTCAAATTCCCGCGTATTCGCCGATCTTTTCCCGCCAGGCTATACCCTGAGAACAGAAGGCCCGCGTGTGGGTCTACTGCAGTGCCCGATCCTTGAGGAGTGCCTGATCATGCCGATATCCCGTCCCGTGCTGGTGTGGTTGTCCACCCTGGCCCTTCTTGGCAGCGCCACCGCCCTGCAGGCGGCCCCCCCGGAGGGCCGTGGCGCGCAGGCCGGCCCGCATCCGCGCCAGCAGGAGATGCGCGGCCCCCATGGCCAGGTCCGTGAGGAACGCCTGCACCGTCAGGCGCAGCCGGGCCATGGGCCGATGGCCGGCCGGGCCGAGTCCGAGCGGCGCGAGCGGCTGAACCTGTCCCGCGACGCGACGCCGGCGCAGCGTGCCGAGCATGGCCGCATCCGTGAGCTGATCGAGGCGCATCGCCCGCACTGGAGCGCCCAGCCGGCGCTGCCGCCCGGAATTCGCAAGAACCTGCAGCGCGGCAAGCCCCTGCCGCCGGGGATCGGCAAGTGGCTGGAGCCGGAGCTGCGCCGCTCGCTGCCCCAGTACACCGGCTACGAGTGGCTGCGGGCCGGCAGCAACCTGCTGCTGGTGTCGACCGCCAGCGGGCTGATCGATCAGGTCCTGCGCGACGCCTTCCTGCGCCGCTAGGGCATCGCCCTGCAGCGGGGCGGTGCCGGTGGTCTAGAATGCCGGCCCGCCCCAGCTGGAGAACACCCGTGGACCCTCAGGCCCTTGCCACCTTGCAGCAGCATCTGCTGCAGACCCTGCCCCATGTGCCCGCCGAGGCGCGCCGCCTGCTGCACGGCCGTGGCCGCCGGTGGCCGGGGCTTGAGCAGCTGACGGTCGACTGGCTGCAGGGCGTGCTGCTGGTCACCCTGTTTCGCGATCCGGGCGAGCAGGCCCTGCTGAACCTGCGCGGGGTACTCCAGGCGCTGACCACAAGCCAGGCCTGGGCGCAGAGCGGCGCACAGCACCTGCTGCTGCAGCATCGCTACCGGCCCGACTGCGCGGGCGAGTGGCTGCAGGGTGCGCCTGCCGAGCGCTGGCAGGTGGAGGAGGAGGGGCTGCGCTATCAGCTGGATCTGGGCCGCACCCAGAACAGCGGGCTGTTTCTGGACATGCGCCTGGGACGGCGCTGGGTGCGCGAGCAGTCCCGTGATGCCCGGGTGCTCAACCTGTTTGCCTATACCTGCGCCTTTTCGGTGGCGGCGCTGGCTGGCGGGGCGCGGCAGGTGGTCAATCTGGACATGTCCAGCGCGGCGCTGGCCCGCGGGCGTGAGAACCATCAGCTCAATGGCCAGCCGCTGGAGCGGGTGCGCTTTCTCGCCCACGATCTGCTCAAGTCCTGGAGCAAGGTGAGCCGGCACGGGCCCTATGGACTGATCATCGTCGATCCGCCGACCTTCCAGCGCGGCAGCTTTGTGCTGGAAAAGGACTACCGCAAGGTGCTGCGCCGCCTGCCGGAGCTGCTGGAGGCTGAGGGCCGGGTGCTGGCCTGCGTCAATGATCCGGCGATCGGCAGCGATTTTCTGATCGATGAAATGGCCCGCGAGGCACCCGCCCTGCGGTTTGTCGAGCGCCTGGCCAACCCCGAGGAGTTTGCCGACGCCGACCCGCAGGGCGGGCTCAAGGCGCTGGTCTTCAGCCGCGCTTGGCCACCAGCGTGAGGATGTCGTAACTGGCCACCAGCTCATCGTTCTGGTTGGTGACTTCCACATCCCAGGCCACCACGCCCTGCGGGGTACCGAGGCTGGACTGCTTGCCCTGGTCGATCTTGCGCTTGCAGGTCAGGCGCGCACGGATGGTGTCACCGATGCCCACCGGGCTGACGAAGCGCAGGGTGTCGAGGCCGTAGTTGGCCAGCACCGGGCCGACGCCTGGGGAGACGAACAGGCCGGCAGCCGCCGACAGCACGAAGTAGCCGTGGGCGATGCGCTTGCCAAACTGCGATTCCTTGGCAGCGATCTCGTCAAAGTGCATGTAGAAGTGATCGCCCGACAGGCAGCCGAAGTTGACCAGATCGGCCTCGGTGACGGTGCGCCGGTGGGTCAGCAGCGACTCGCCGATCTGCAGGTCCTCGAAGTGGCGACGGAACGGGTGCACCTCGGTCTCGATGACCTGGGCGCCGCGCACGTACTCGCCGGTGATGGCGCTGAGCATGGTCGGCGAACCCTGCACCGCGCTGCGCTGCAGGTAGTGCTTGACCGCGCGCAGACCGCCCAGCTCCTCGCCGCCGCCGGCGCGGCCCGGACCGCCGTGCTTGAGCATCGGCAGCGGCGAGCCATGGCCGGTGGATTCCTTGGCCGCCTCGGCGTTCAGCACATGCACGCGGCCATGCCAGGCGGCCATCGCCGGCACTGCGCGGGCGGCTACCCTGGGATCGCGGGTGACCAGGGTGGAGACCAGGCTGCCCTTGCCGCGCGCCGCCAGGGCCAGCGCCTCGTCGATCTCGCCATAGCCCATCAGGGTGCTGACCGGGCCGAAGGCCTCGATGTCGTGGGCGCCGCCCTCGGCGTGCGGGTCACGGCTTTTCAGCACGGTCGGCGCACAGAAGGCTCCGGCGGCGACGTTGTCGCCGACGATCTCGGCTGACCCGCGGAACAGCAGCTCGCTGCTCTCCAGCAGCGCGGCAACCCGTTCGGCGACATCGGCCTGCTGATCGCGCGAGGCCAGCGGGCCCATCTTCACGCCGTCCTTGCCCGGATCACCGACCTCCACCTTGGCCAGGCGCGCGGCCAGGCGCTCGGCGACCGCCTCAAGGCGCTGTTCGGGGACGATGACCCGGCGGATTG
>CAZFFB010000256.1:0-3534 GCA_964517735.1 uncultured Pseudomonas sp. | reverse complement strand
AAGGCGGTCAGCTCGATCTTCGAGTAACGGTGTTCGGCGATGTCGCGAATGATGGCGTGAAAGTCCTCTCGCCCGAGCCGCTCACCGGCAATCTTGCGGTGCAGCGCCGGGATCGAGACCGGCGGCTCGGCCTGGGAAATGCTCGCCGGATGACCGGGCAGCACCGCCAGCTGGGCAAAGGCGTCCTCGGAGAGGCCAAGCTCCCCGCAGTCGACGATCGCCGGATCGTCCACCACATTGAGACTGGCCAGGATACGCCGGCCATTGGCGCGCACCTCGACCTTGGACAGCGCCTGGAAACCCTCGGCGCGGTACACCGCGCAGTCACGGTGCAGGTAGGCGACGTTCTCGCGGTAGGTATCGATGGCCACCCGGCGCAGGGCCAGGTGCTCGGCATGCGCCGAAGGGTCGGTCACATCGCTCATGGCAGCCTCCTTGGCGGCGGCGCGCACCACGCCGCGCGGCGCAGTGCGCGAAGGCGGTATCAGGCGATTTCGTGCAGCTTGGTACCGACGCTGCCGCTATCGGCCAGCTTCGGCACGCTGTCCACCAGCTGGGTGATCTGGCTGGCCTGGGTATCCAGGGCCTGCTTGAGCAGTGTCGCCTGCGCTTCCTGACGGGTGTTGACCTCACCCAGGGCTACGGCGATGTCGGCCATATTGTTGACGGCGATATCCATGGGATTTCCTCATGCTGAACGCCCACAACGGGGCAGTTCTTCGAGAATAACAGCCCTCTCGCCACGCTGCTCAACCGATCAGCCAGGCGGCAGCCTGCAGCAACAGCCAGGCGATCAGGCCGGCCAGCACGTCATCGAGCATGATGCCGGTGCCGCCGTGCACCTGACGATCGACCCAGCGGATCGGCCAGGGCTTGACGATATCCAGCAGACGAAACAGCAGAAAGGCCGCCAGCAGCCAGGGCCAGCCTGCCGGCAGCAGCCAGCAGGTGATCCAGATGCCGACGATCTCATCCCAGACGATGCCGCCATGATCATGCACGCCCAGATCCCGCGACACCCGCCCGCACAGCCAGCAGCCAAACACGCTGGCCAGCAGGATCAGGGCGAGAAATCCCACCGCCGGCAGCTGCAGCAGCAGGGGCACGAAGGCCAGCCCCACCAGCGTGCCCCAGGTGCCGGGCGCCGGACGGATCGCCCCGCTGCCAAAGCCGAAGGCAATGAACTGCCAGGGGTCGCGCCAGAGGGTCGGCGGGGTGGTCTCGGGACGTTCAGGCTTGCCCATCGGGGCCTCCGAAGTGCTGGTAGCCGCGACGGGCCAGGTTGATCTCGCAGCCCTCAGCATCCAGCACGGCCACGCCGTGACCAGCACTGACGCGCCCGATCACATGAAAATACGCGTCGGCCGCCTGCAGCGCGGGCAGGGCCGCCGGCGGCAGAGTGAAGGCCAGCACATAGTCATCGCCCCCGCCCAGCGCCAGGGCCAGCGCCTGCTCGCCGGCCGCCGCACGCAGCGCCACACTCAGCGGCACCCGCGGCGCCTCGATGAGCAGGCGCACGCCCGAGGCCTTGGCGATGTGTCCGCAGTCGGCCAGCAGGCCATCCGAGACATCCAGTGCCGCACTGGCCAGACCGCGCAGGGCCAGACCCAGCGCCAGCTGTGGCTGCGGGCACCAGTAGCGCTGCAAAAGCCTGGCATCGGTGGCGCCTTCAGCGACCCGCGTGCCCAACACCAGCGGCAGCGCGGCTGCGGCCTCGCCGGTCGGCCCGCCGATGCACAGCAGATCGCCGACCTGCGCACCGGCCCGGGTCAGCGCCTGCCCTACCGGCAGCTGGCCAAAGACGGTGACATTGATGTTGAGGGGACCGCGGGTGGTATCACCGCCGATCAGGGTCAGCGCGCAGCGGGCAGCCATCTGCTCAAGCCCGCCAGCAAAGGCGGCCAGCCAGTCAGGGCAGGCCGAAGGCAGACTCAGCGCCAGGGTAAAGGCCAGGGGGGCTGCGCCCATCGCGGCCAGATCGCTGGCGGCGGTCGCCAGCGCCCGCGGGGCCAGCAGCGCCGGATCGGGGTCTTGCGGAAAGTGCACCCCGGCGACCAGGCTGTCGGTGGAAACCGCCAGCTGCATGCCGGGGGCCAGGTTCAGCAGGGCACAGTCATCGCCGATACCCAGCGCAACCTCGGCGCGCGGCGCGGCACAGCGCGCAGCGGCAAAGTAGCGCCGGATCAGCTCGAATTCGCCCTGCTCGGCCATGGGCGCCGATCAGCTGCGTCTGGCGCGCACTTCGGCACTGCGCAGGCGCGGTGCCAGCTTGTCGAGCACGCCGTTGACGAACTTGTGCCCATCGGTGGCGCCATAGACCTTGGCCAGCTCGATGCCCTCGTTGATCACCACCCTGTAGGGCACATCGATGCGGTTGCGCAGCTCATAAGTGGACAGGCGCAGGATCGCCAGCTCGACCGGGTCGAGCTCCGCGAGCGGACGGTCCAGGCACGGGCCGAAGGCTTCGTCCAGCTCGCCCTTCAGGCGCGGCACGCCATGCAGGATCTCGTGGAAGTAGGCGCCGTCGACGTCGCTGAAGTCGTTGTCGACGCGAAACTGCGCTTCGATCTCGTTGAGCGGCTGACCGGCCATCTGCCAGGAGTACAGTGCCTGCAGCGCAAGGCTGCGGGCCTTCTGGCGCATGGCGATCTTGCTGGGCTTGGCCGGTTTGGCGGGCTTGGCCGGTTTTTCGTGCTCGCTCACTTGGCCTCCAGCTGCGCCAGCAGGCTGACCATTTCCAGAGCGGACAGCGCCGCCTCGGCACCCTTGTTGCCGGCCTTGGTACCGGAGCGCTCGATGGCCTGCTCGATGGAGTCGACGGTCAGCACGCCAAAGGCGACCGGCACGTCGTACTCGAGCGACACCTGGGCCAGGCCCTTGGTGCACTCGCCGGCGACGTATTCAAAATGCGGGGTACCGCCACGAATCACCGCACCGAGGGCGATGATCGCGTCGAAGTCGCCGCGCTTGGCCACTTTCTGTGCCACCAGCGGGATCTCGAAGGCGCCCGGCGCGCGGATGATGGTCAGGTCGCTTTCGCTGACACCGTGACGGACCAGCGCGTCGATGGCGCCCTGCACCAGGCTCTCGACGACAAAGCTGTTGAAGCGGCCGACCACCAGGGCGTAACGGCCTTTGGGGGCGATGAAGGTACCTTCGATGGTCTTCAGGGTCATGGGCGGATTCCAGATAAAGAGCCGGGGCGCCAGCGCGCCCCGAGGGAGGTCATTCAGAGGGCACGTATTCTACAACTTCCAGATCGAAGCCGGATATCGCGTTGAACTTCACCGGCGAACTGAGCAGGCGCATCTTGCGCACGCCAAGATCGCGGAGGATCTGCGAGCCGGCGCCGACGGTGCTGTAGGTGGTCGGCTCGGCCGGCTTGGCCTCGCCGAGCTGCTGCTCGACCAGCTCGAGCAGCTCGTTGCCGCTGATCGCGTGGTTGAGCAGCAGCACCACGCCACGGCGCTCGGCTTCGACGGCCTGCATCGCAGCGCGCAGACTCCAGCGCCCCGGACGCTGCACGGCCAGGAG
>CAZFFB010000255.1:0-3535 GCA_964517735.1 uncultured Pseudomonas sp. | reverse complement strand
TGGCGACATATCGAACCTCTTGCCCGGCGCCTGCTGCCGGTACGCAGCACCGGACGGGCACTGCTGCTCGGTTCACTATGGGGCTGGCTGCCTTGCGGGCTGGTCTACAGCACGCTGCTGTGGGCGGCCAGTCAGGGCGATGCGCTTGACAGTGCTCTGCTGATGCTGGCCTTCGGCATCGGCACCCTGCCGGTACTGCTGAGCACGGGCCTGGCCGCTGAGCGAATCACCGCCCTCTTGCGCCGACGCAGCGTGCGCATCAGTGCCGGACTCACGGTCATACTGTTCGGCCTTTGGACGCTGCCAGGCCCGCACCAGCACTGGTTGGCCGGACACTGAGCCGCCGCGGGCCCTTGATACAGGTCAACACCCCGCCAGGCGCTGCCCTCTAGACTGCCTGCACAGTCTGCACACCGGGGCATTACCCATGCTTGACGCCATCCACTGGGATACTGACCTGATCCGCCGCTATGATCTGGCCGGGCCGCGCTATACCTCCTACCCCACTGCCGTGCAGCTGCATGATGGCGTCGGCCCCTTCGACCTGTTGCGCGCTGTACGCGACAGCGCCAAGGCTGGACGCGCGCTGTCACTGTATGTGCATCTGCCATTCTGCGCGCACGTCTGCTACTACTGTGCCTGCAACAAGGTCATCACCCGGGATCGCAGCCGCAGCGCCCCCTACCTGCACAGCCTGCGCCAGGAGATCCAGCGCATCGCCCACCACCTCGCCCCCTCCCAGGTGGTCGAGCAGCTGCACTTTGGTGGCGGGACTCCGACCTTTCTCAATCACGACGAGCTGCGCCAGCTGATGGCTGATCTGCGCCAGCATTTTCAACTGCTGGACGATGATCATGGCGACTACAGTATCGAGATCGACCCCCGTGAGGCCGACTGGGCCACTATGGGCCTGCTGCGGGAAATCGGCTTCAACCGGGTCAGCCTCGGCGTACAGGACATCGATCCGGCGGTACAGCGGGCAGTCAATCGCCTGCAGAGCCTTGAGGAAACCCGCGCCATCATCGACGCGGCCCATGCCTTGCAGTTTCGCTCGGTGAACATCGACCTGATCTATGGCCTGCCGCTGCAGACGCCGGAGAGCTTTGCTCGCACTGTCGATGAGGTGATTGCCCTGCAACCTGATCGACTGTCGGTGTTCAACTACGCCCACCTGCCCGAGCGTTTCATGCCGCAGCGGCGGATCAACGAGGCCGACCTGCCTGCTACCGGTGACAAGCTGGCCATGCTGCAGCGCACCATCGAGCAGCTGACTGGCGCCGGCTATCGCTACATCGGCATGGATCACTTTGCCCTGCCCGATGACGAGCTGGCCATCGCCCAGGAGGATGGCCGCCTGCAGCGCAATTTCCAGGGCTACACCACCCACGGCCACTGCGACCTGATCGGCCTTGGCGTCTCGGCCATCAGTCAGGTCGGGGATCTGTACTGCCAGAACAGCAGCGACCTCAAGGATTACCAGCAGCGTCTGGACAACGGTCAGCTGGCCACCCAACGTGGCCTGTACTGCAACGAGGATGACCGGGTGCGCCGCGCGGTGATCCAGCAGCTGATCTGCCACTGCCGCCTGGAATTCGCCACCATCGAGCAGACGTTTGCCATCGATTTTCGCCGCTACTTTGCCGCCCAGTGGCCCGGACTTGAAGCCTTGGCCTGCGATGGACTGATCCGCCTGGATGCCAAGGGCATCGAGGTGAGCGGCACAGGACGCCTGCTGGTGCGCTCGATCTGCATGCTGTTCGATCGCTACCTTGGGCAGCAGAGCAGTCAACGCTTCTCGCGGGTGATCTGAGGGTTCTGCCAGCAGACAAATCCTCAGGCCTCGGCTAACCTTGCCGGCATTACCGCCGCACCAAGGAATGCCCATGACCGCCGGTCCCGAAACCCACAAGGCCCGCTCCCAGCAGCAGGCCCATTGCAAGGATTGCAGCCTGGCCTCGTTGTGCCTGCCGCTGTCACTGAACATGGAAGACATGGATGCCCTTGACGACATCGTCAAGCGCGGCCGGCCGCTGAAGAAAGGCGAATTCCTCTTCCATCAGGGTGATCGTTTCAGCTCGGTCTTTGCCGTACGCGCCGGTACCCTGAAGACCTTCAGCGTGACCGACAACGGCGACGAGCAGATCACCGGCTTCCACCTGCCAAGCGAGCTGGTCGGCATGTCCGGCATGGATACCGAAAGCTACCCGGTCTGCGCCCAGGCGCTGGAGACCACCTCGGTCTGCGAAATCCCCTTCGAGCGCCTCGATGACCTGTCACTGCAGCTGCCCCAGCTGCGCCGCCAGCTGATGCGCCTGATGAGCCGGGAGATTCGTGACGATCAGCAGATGATGTTGCTCCTGTCGAAGAAAACCGCCGATGAGCGCATCGCCACCTTCCTGATCAACCTCTCGGCGCGCTTCCGGGCCCGGGGCTATTCCGCCAACCAGTTCCGTCTGGCCATGTCCCGCAACGAGATCGGCAACTTCCTGGGCCTTGCGGTGGAAACCGTCTCTCGGGTGTTCACCCGCTTCCAGCAGAACGGCCTGCTGCAGGCCGAAGGCAAGGAAGTGCAGATTCTCGACTCGGTCGAGCTGTGCGCTCTGGCGGGCGGGCGCTTCGAGCCGTGATCCTGGCGGCGGGCCTCAGCCCGCCATCGGCCGCCGTCCGGCCATGGCATGGGCCAGGGTTCCGCCATCGACCAACTCCAGCTCGCCGCCCAGCGGCACCCCGTGGGCAATACGGCTGAGCACCAGCCCGCGCGGGGCCAGCAACTGGGCGATGTAATGGGCGGTGGCCTCACCGTCCACAGTCGGGTTGGTGGCCAGAATCACCTCACCGAAATCACCCGCTGCCACCCGGGCTTCAAGCTCGGGAATGCCGATCGACTCAGGCCCCAGGCCGTCAATCGGCGAGAGATGACCCTTGAGCACGAAGTAACGGCCGCGGTAGCCGGTCTGCTCGACAGCAAACACGTCCAGCGGCCCTTCCACCACGCACAGCAGGCTGTCATCGCGGCGCGGATCGCTGCACAGCGTGCACAGCGGCGTTTCACTGAGGGTGCGGCAGCGCTGGCAGTAGCCGATCCCCTCCATCGCCTGGGACAATGCCTGCGCCAGGCGCCGCCCACCACTGCGGTCACGCTCAAGCAGGTGCAGCGCCATGCGCTGGGCGGTTTTCTGACCGACACCGGGCAGGATGCGCAGGGCATCGATCAACTGACGGATCAGGGGGCTGAAGCTCATGGTCAGGGCTCACGGGGCGGGGAACAGGCCAGACGCTGCAGGCAGATCGCCTGGGCACAGCAGCCGGTGACCACCTGCAGAAGGCAGGCGGCCACCGCGCGGTCAGAACGGCAGCTTGAAGCCGGGCGGCATCTGCAGACCCGCCGTTACACCCGCCATCTTTTCCTGATTGTTCTGCTCGATGCGGCGCACGGCATCATTGACAGCTGCTGCGATCAGATCTTCAAGGATCTCCTTGTCTTCCTGCATCAGGCTGTCGTCCAGGCTGACGCGCTTGACGTCGTGACGACCGT
>CAZFFB010000254.1:0-3537 GCA_964517735.1 uncultured Pseudomonas sp. | reverse complement strand
AGAAGAGTTCAACCAGGATCAGCGCTTTGTCGTGGTCACCAACGGCGTCGACAGAGACACCTTGGAGGCTATCCAGTACTGGGCGCGCAAGGGCGTCCACATCGACAGCCTGACCTACAAGCTCTATCGGGTCTCGGGCAAGCCCTTCATCCAGTTTGACACCTATAACCCTGAGCTGGATCTGCTGCTGGAGTCCAATCCCGGCATTTTCGTCGTCAACACCAACCGGACCTATATGGGAGACGCATGGAGGGACATGCTGGGCGACGGCAAGAAAGGCAAGGCTGCTGCCTACTATGACCGCAAGAACGCCGTTCAACGCATAGGCAAAGGCTCAACCGTATTCCTGTACCACACCGGCGTCGGTGTCATCGCCTGTGGTAAGGCATCCGGTGGCGTGCAAGTGACGGATTATTGTGGCGATCCCGATGAGGAGTTTTACGTGCCTCTGCAGTTCGACTGGGCACTGTTAGACCCGACCACCTGGGCATCAAGAGCTCCCAAGGCTCACGAAATCAACACCCTCACCGGGGCCAGCAATCGCTTCAGGCAAACTGTCTTCAACGCTTCGGAAGACATGCGCGATGCGATCCAGCGGGTCTGGATGGAGCGCAACCCGTCATGACACAACGCATCACCCAACAGGAACTGGAAAGCTACCTCTGGGGCGCCGCAGTCCTGCTGCGTGGCCTCATCGATGCCGGCGACTACAAGCAGTTCATCTTCCCGCTGCTGTTCTTCAAGCGCGTCTCCGACGTGTGGGACGAGGAGTATCAGTCCGCCCTGCAGGAGTCGGATGGCGATCTGTCCTATGCCGAGTTCGCCGAGAACCATCGCTTCCAGATTCCGGCCGGCGCGCACTGGCGTGATGTCCGCCAGGTGCCGATGAACGTCGGCATGGCTATCCAGAAAGCCATGCGCGATATCGAGGCGGCCAACCCGGAGCTGCTCGACGGCATCTTCGGCGATGCCGCCTGGACGAACCGCGAACGCCTTCCCGACGAGACCCTCAAGGACTTGATCGAGCACTTCTCGACTCAGATCCTCTCGGTGGCCAACGTGCCCGAGGACGAACTGGGAAACGCCTATGAGTATCTGATCAAGAAGTTTGCCGACGACTCCGGCCACACCGCTGCCGAGTTCTACACCAATCGCACCGTCGTGCACCTGATGACCCAGCTGCTCAAGCCCCAGGCCGGCGAGTCGATCTACGATCCCACCTGCGGCACTGGCGGCATGCTGATCTCCGCGCTCGACGAGGTGAAACGCTCCGGGGGCGAGTACCGCACCCTCAAGCTCTACGGTCAGGAGCGCAACCTGATCACCTCGTCCATCGCCCGGATGAACCTGTTCCTGCACGGCGTCGAGGACTTCCAGATTATCCGTGGTGACACCCTCGCCGAGCCCAAGCACATTGCCGGCGACCGCCTGCGCAAGTTCGACGTGATCCTGGCCAACCCGCCGTACTCGATCAAGCAATGGAATCGCACGACCTGGGAGCAGGATGCCTGGGGGCGCAACTTCCTCGGCACGCCACCGCAGGGCCGAGCGGACTACGCCTTCCAGCAGCACATTCTCGCCAGCCTCAGCGAGAAGGGCCGCAGCGCGGCGCTGTGGCCGCATGGCGTGCTGTTCCGCAACGAAGAACAGTCGATGCGCGCCAAGATGGTCGAGCAGGACTGGGTCGAGGGCGTCATCGGCCTGGGGCCGAACCTGTTCTACAACTCGCCGATGGAGTCCTGCATCCTGATCTGCAACCGGCACAAGCCTGCCGAGCGCAAAGGCAAGGTGCTGTTCATCGATGCCGTCAACGAGGTGACCCGCGAGCGGGCGCAGAGCTTCCTCAAGCCCGAGCAGCAGAAGCGCATCCTCGATGCCTGGCAGGCATTTGCCGACGAGCCAGGCTTTGCCCGCGTGGCAACCCTGGACGACCTCGCCGGCAACGGTTTCAACCTGTCCATCCCGCTTTACGTGAAGCGCCAGAGTGGCAGCGCCTCGGCAGGCCAGCAGGCACAAAGTCTGCAGGAGGCCTGGGCCAACTGGCAGGACAGTGGCCGAACGTTCTGGCTGCAGATGGACGAGCTGGTGGAAACGCTGGACGGGCTGATTGTGCAGGAGGGAGGCGATGCGTAGCGCCGTCGAACTGCTGAACGAGCTCAATGCGGTGGACGAGTCCGCGCGCATCGAGGCCAAGCGTGCCAGCGACATCGGCAAGTCGGTCATGGAGACGGTGATCGCCTTCGCCAATGAACCCGGCCTGGACGGCGGATACCTGCTGCTGGGGGTGGACTGGGCGGTCAATGACAAGGGCGATACCGTATACCGGCCTGTGGGTTTCCCCGACCCGGACAAGGTGCAGCGTGATCTCGCCAGCCAGTGTGCCAGCATGCTCAACGTCACGCTGCGCCCGGAAATGCAGCTGGAACAGGTGGAAGGCAAGACGCTGCTAGTGGTCTATGTGCCCGAGGCCGATGTCACCCACAAACCCATCTACAAGAAAGCCACAGGCCTGCCGGGAGGCGCCTACCGCCGCATCGGTTCCAGTGACCAGCGCTGCGTGGATGAAGACCTGTGGGTGTTGCGCGGGGAAAGCCAGCCTCTGCACGGCCCCGATTCGAGCGTCCTGACCGATGCCCGGCTGGACGACTTCGACCCCGCTGCCATTGCCGCCTACCGGCGTGACCGCGCCCGCATCAATCCCCAGGCCGAAGAACTGGCCTATGGCGACGAAGACATGCTTGAAGCCCTGGGCGCGGTGCGGCGGGTGGAGGGTGCGCTGCAGCCGACGCTGGCCGGCATCGTGCTGTTCGGCAAGCCGCTGGCCTTGCGCCGGCTGCTGCCCATGGTGCGCATCGACTACATCCGCGTGCCTGGCACCGAGTGGGTGGAAGACCCGGAAAACCGCTTCCAGTCCATCGACATCCGCAAGCCCCTGCTGCTGGCGTTGCCGCAGGCCGAAGCCAGCATCATCGACGAATTGCCCAAGGGCTTTCGCCTTCCCGAGGGCCAGTTGCAGAGCGTTCAGGAGCCCATCCTGCCGCGCAAGGTGATCCGCGAGGCGCTGGCCAATGCGGCCATGCACCGCAACTACACCCTGCACAGCCCGACGCAGATCATCCGCTACAGCAACCGCATCGAGATCCGCAACGTCGGCTACTCCCTCAAGGAACCGGCGCAGCTGGGCTTGCCCGGTTCGCGCCTGCGCAATCCAGCCATCGCGGCGGTGCTGCACGATCTGCACCTGGCCGAGGCCAAGGGCACCGGCATTCGCGCCATGCGCCGGCTGGCGGCCGATGCCGGTCTGCCGCTGCCAGAGTTTCACTCGGACCGGCAGGCCAATGAATTCAGGCTCACCCTGTTCCTGCACAACCTGCTGACGGAAGAAGACCATGCCTGGCTGCGCCACTATGCCGGCAGCAACCTGGGGCCCGATGAGGCCAAGGTGCTGATCTATGTGCGGGCCACCGGGGCGGTGGACAACACCGCCTGCAGGGATTTCTGCGGCTCGGATACCCTGGCCGCCAGCCAGGTACTGCG
>CAZFFB010000253.1:0-3562 GCA_964517735.1 uncultured Pseudomonas sp. | reverse complement strand
GGATCGAACCGCCGACCCTCTGCTTGTAAGGCAGATGCTCTCCCAGCTGAGCTAACCACCCCTGTTTGCATTCGCTTTTGCGTTTGCTCTCGAAGTGGTGCGCATCTTATGGATTCTACTTACGCCTGGCAAGCGTTTTTTAAAAAAAATTTAAGGCGAGCCCGCAATTGGCCGCACTGCACTGGTCGCCCGACCAGTGAGGGGGAATAATGCCGAGCTTTACTCAAGGAGTACCCGCCACCATGTGGTTCCGCAACCTGCTCGTCTACCGCCTGACTCAGGATCTGCAACTGGATGCTACGAGCATGGAAAATGCTCTGGCTACCAAACCTGCCCGCCCCTGTGCCAGCCAGGAGCTGGCCACTTACGGCTTTGTCGCGGCGCTCGGCAAGGGAGCTGATGCACCCCTGGTGCATGTCAGCCAGGATTTCTATCTGATTGCCGCGCGCAAGGAAGAGCGGATCCTTCCCAGCAGCGTGGTGCGCGATGCACTGGCTGAAAAGATCGATGAAATCGAGACGGCGCAGATGCGCAAGGTCTATCGCAAGGAGCGCGAGGAGCTCAAGGATGAGATCGTGCAGAGCGTGCTGCCGCGCGCCTTCATCCGCCGCAGCGTGACCCGTGCCGCCATTGCTCCGCAACTTGGCCTGATCCTGGTCGATGCCGGCAGCCCGAAAAAGGCCGAGGAACTGCTCTCGACCCTGCGCGAATGCCTGGGAAGCCTGCCGGTACGCCCGCTGACGGTAAAGACCGCTCCTCTGGCCACCTTCACCGACTGGCTGAAGAACCAGCAGGCCAGTCACAACCTGCACCTGCTCGATGAGTGCGAGCTGCGCGATACTCACGAAGATGGCGGCACTGTACGCTGCAAGCGCCAGGATCTGGGCAGTGAAGAAATCCAGCAGCATCTGGCCGCCGGCAAAGTTGTCAGCAAGCTGGCCCTGGCCTGGAGCGACAAGCTGTCGCTGCTGATCGATGACAAGCTGAGCATCAAGCGCCTGCGCTTTGAGGACCTTCTGCAGGATCAGGCCGCCGAAGAGGCCGGTGACGATGATCTGGCCTGGCAGGACGCCAGCTTCACCCTGATGATGCTGACCTTTGCCGAATTCCTCCCGCAACTGATCGAGGCACTGGGCGGTGAGGAGCTGCCACAGAGCCATTGAGTCGTGACTGGACGGCACCCTCAGCCGTCCAGCTCAGCCTCCAGGGCGGCTCGCACACAATACAACACACCGATCGGCACCCGCCCCTCGAACAGCCCGGCCACTGCCGCCACTGGCGGCAGCTCGCCATCGCCCTCGAGGAAGGCATCATGGATCTCGCCAAGCAGCACCTCGGGCAGCTCCAGGGCTTCCTCAAGCGTCAGCTGCTGGCGGGCGATCCCATCGGCCAGCAGGCTATAGACGTTCTTCTCGCTGCAGTCGAGCTGGCGAGCGATCTGCGCCGGCGTCATGCCGGCCCGTGCCAGACTGACCAGCTCATGGCGAAGGTCAGCCACCGGCCGTGGCGCGGCGGAGGCATCACCCCGATCGGTCAGCACGTCAAGGAACGCCTGGCCGTAACGCTCCAGCTTGCGCGCACCAACGCCACTGATCCGCGCCATGTCAGCCAGCGACTGCGGCTGGCCACGCAGCATCTCCAGCAGCGTAGCATCCGGGAAAATCACATAAGGCGGCACACTGTGCTCCTCGGCCAGCTTGCGCCGCAGGCTGCGCAGCGCCTCCCACAGCGGCCGCTCGTCGCCGCGCACCAGCTGGCTGGCCTGACTCGGCCCGCTGCCAGAGCGCTGCGCCCGCTGCGGCTTGAGATCGCGGCGCAGCTCAAGCATCACCTCGCCGCGCAACAAGGAGCGGCAGGCATCGGTCAGGCGCAGGCCGCCATAACCGTCCAGATCAACATCGGCCAGCCCGCGCGCCACCAACTGTCGAAACAGCGTGCGCCAGTCAGCCTCCCCCAGATGCGTGCCTTTGCCGAACACCGAAAGATGCTGATGACCGAGCGTACGGATCTTGTCGGTCTCGCGTCCGAGCAGCAGGTCGATCAGATGCCCGACACCATAGCGCTGGCCACTGCGATAGATCGCCGACAGCGCGAGGCGCGCCGCCTCAGTGGCATCCCAGGTTTCCACACCGTCCACGCAATTGTCGCAGTGCCCGCAGGGCTGGGGCAGCTCCTCATCAAAATAGGCCAGCAGCGCCTGACGGCGGCAGCGGGTCTCCTCACAGAGTGCCAGCATGGCCTCAAGCTTGTGCCGCTCGACCCGCTTGTGCCGCTCGTCGCCCTCTGAGTTCTGCAGCATCTGGCGCAGGAACAGCACATCCTGCAGGCCATAGGCCATCCAGACCTCTGACGCCAGGCCATCGCGGCCGGCGCGGCCAGTTTCCTGATAATAGGCCTCCAGCGATTTGGGCAGGTCAAGGTGAGCAACGAAACGCACATTGGGCTTGTCGATGCCCATGCCGAAGGCGATGGTCGCCACCATGATCAACCCTTCCTCATTGAGAAAGCGCCGCTGGTTGGCTGCACGCACCTCACTGGCAAGCCCGGCATGATAGGGCAGCGCCGGGTAGCCCTGTTCGCTGAGGAAGCCGGCCACCTCTTCGACCTTCTTGCGCGACATGCAATAGACGATCCCCGCATCACCGCGCCGCCCCTCGAGAAATGCCAGTAACTGCCTGCGTGGCTGATCCTTGGGCACAATGCGGTAGAAGATGTTTGGCCGATCGAAGCTGGACAGGAAGCGCTCAGCACCGTCCAGGTGCAAGCGCTGGGCGATCTCCTCGCGGGTACGCCTGTCCGCCGTGGCGGTCAGCGCAATACGCGGCACCTGCGGGAACAGCTCAGCGAGCTGGCCAAGCTGCAGGTATTCGGGGCGGAAATCGTGCCCCCACTGCGACACGCAATGCGCCTCATCGATAGCAAACAGGGCGATCGGCAGACGCTGCAGGAAGGCCAGCATGCGCGGCTGCACCAGCCGCTCGGGAGCCAGATAAAGCAGCTTGATTTCACCGCGGCGCAGCCGCTCGGCGATCTCGCGCTGCTCGTCAGCACTTTGCGTCGAGTTCAGCGCCACCGCGGCCACACCCAGCTCGTCGAGGGTGGCGACCTGATCATCCATCAGCGCGATCAGCGGCGAGACCACCACGCCGATGCCCTCGCGCAGCAGCGCCGGCACCTGATAGCACAGCGACTTGCCGCCGCCGGTGGGCATCAGCACCAGCGCATCGCCGCCTGTGGCCACACGCTGGATGATGGCGGCCTGATTGCCGCGAAAGGCGTCATAACCGAAAACGTCTTTAAGGATGCGCTGGGCGGAATCGAGCATGGAGCCTCCATTGGGGAGGCGCGATTATACGCCAGCTGCACCGGCAGACCGTGTCCCCGTCAGCGCAGCCAGGTGCCGGTCATGCACCTGACAGCAGCGCGGCGCCTCGTCTACAATCGCTGACGAATCTGTCCCGAGAGTGATGCCCTGATGTCCTTCGCCGAGCAACTGTCCCGCCTGCAAGCCTTCCTCGATGGCGATGATCTGCATGAGGTGGCCTTGGACTATGTGGCCGCT
>CAZFFB010000252.1:0-3565 GCA_964517735.1 uncultured Pseudomonas sp. | reverse complement strand
CGCTTGGCGCTGACCCCGGCGCGCATCGACGAGATGATCGAGGGCCTGCGCCAGGTCGCCACCCTGCCCGATCCGATCGGCACCATCCGCGACATGCGCTACCTGCCCTCGGGCATCCAGGTCGGCAAGATGCGCGTGCCGCTGGGGGTGATCGGCATCATCTACGAGTCGCGGCCCAACGTGACCATCGACGCCGCCAGCCTGTGCCTGAAGTCCGGCAACGCGACCATCCTGCGTGGCGGCTCCGAGGCGATCCACTCCAACCGGGCGATCGCTGCCTGCATCCAGCAGGGGCTGGCTGAGGCTGGCCTGCCACCGGCCTGCGTGCAGGTGGTGGAAACCACCGACCGCGCCGCGGTCGGCGCGCTGATCGCCATGCCCGAATTCGTCGACGTGATCGTGCCGCGTGGCGGCAAGGGCCTGATCGAGCGGATCAGCCGCGATGCCCGCGTGCCGGTGATCAAGCATCTGGATGGCATCTGCCACGTCTATGTCGATCCGGCGGCTGATCTGGACAAGGCCTGGAAGGTCGCCTTCAACGCCAAGTGCCACCGCTACGGCATCTGCGGCGCAATGGAGACCCTGCTGGTCGATGCAGCCATTGCTGAAGTGTTCCTGCCGGAAATGGCCCGCCGCTTCAGCGAGAAGGGCGTCGAGCTGCGCGGTTGCGCGCGTACCCGGGCGATTCTGCCCGAGGCGCGGGAAGCCAGCGAGGACGACTGGCACACCGAGTACCTGGCAGCGATCCTGTCGATCCGCGTGGTCGAGGGCCTCGATGCGGCCATCGCGCACATCAATCACTACGGCTCGCATCACACCGATGCGATCATCACCGAGCATCAGGGCCGCGCCCGGCGCTTCCTCGCCGAGGTGGACTCCAGTTCGGTGATGCTCAATGCGCCGACCTGCTTTGCCGATGGCTTTGAATACGGCCTGGGTGCAGAGATCGGCATCTCCACCGACAAGCTGCACGCGCGCGGTCCGGTCGGTCTGGAAGGCCTGACCTGCGAGAAGTACGTGGTGATCGGCGATGGGCATACCCGCAGCTGATGAAGCGTATCGGCCTGCTGGGTGGCACCTTCGATCCTATCCACATCGGTCACCTGCGTGCCGCGGTGGAGGTGGTCGAGCAGTTCGCCCTTGATGAACTGCGCCTGATCCCCAGCGCCCGCCCGCCGCACCGCGGTACACCGCAGGTCAGCGCCGAGGCGCGCCTGGAAATGGCTCGCCTGGCGGTGGAAGGTGTGGCGCCGCTGACGGTGGATGATCGCGAGCTGCGCCGCGAGCGGCCATCCTGGACCATCGAGACCCTTGAATCGCTGCGCCTTGAGCTGGGTCCTGAGGTGCAGCTTTACCTGCTGCTCGGCTGGGATGCCTTTTGCGGCCTGCCGACCTGGTGCCGCTGGCAGGCGCTGCTCGAGCATTGCCACATCCTGGTGCTGCAGCGCCCCGACGCCGGCAGCGAGGCACCCGAGGCGCTGCGTGACCTGCTGGCCGCCCGCAGTGTGGGTGATCCGCGCTCGCTGAGCGGCCCGGCCGGACAGATTGCCTTTGTCTGGCAGATGCCTCTGGCGATATCTGCTACCCAGCTGCGCGAGCGGCTGGCTGCCGGTCGCTCGATCCGTTTTCTGGTGCCCGACCGGGTACTCAACTACATCCATGCGCACGGCCTGTACCGTGCCGATTCTGTGACTCAAGAGTGATTTCATGACAATGCAAACCGAACAACTGGTCGAACTGGTGATTGCCGCCCTCGAGGACCTCAAGGCCCAGGACATCGTCAGCATCGATGTGCGCGACAAGACCAGCATCACCGATGTGATGGTGATTGCCAGCGGCAGCTCTAGCCGTCAGGTCAAGGCGCTGGCCGACACCGTGCTGGAGAAGACCAAGGAGCAGGGCATCCGTCCGATCGGCAGCGAGGGGCTGGACAGCGGCGAATGGGGCCTGATCGATCTGGGCAATGTGGTGGTGCATGTCATGCAGCCGGCCACCCGCGAGTTCTACGATCTCGAGCGCCTGTGGCGCGGTGCCGAGCAGAACCGCATCCAGATGCTCCAGGAGTAAGGGACAGGCATGCGCATCCGGTTGATCACGGTCGGTTCGCGGATGCCGCGCTGGGTCGAGGAGGGCTGGCAGGAATACATCAAGCGCCTGCCGCCTGAGCTGACCCTGGAGCTGGTGGAGATTCCGCTGGGCACCCGTGGCAAGAATGCCGACGTCGCCCGGCTGATCCGTCAGGAGGGCGAGGCCATGCTGGCCAGGGTCCAGCCCGGCGAGCGCATCGTCACCCTTGAGGTGCAGGGCAAGCCCTGGAGCACCGAACAGCTGGCTGCCGAGCTGGATCGCTGGCGCCTTGAGGCGCGCACCGTCAACCTGATGGTGGGTGGCCCGGAGGGGCTGGCTCCCCAGGTCTGTGCGCGCAGCGAGCAGCGCTGGTCCTTGTCGCCCCTGACCCTGCCGCATCCGCTGGTGCGGGTGCTGCTGGGCGAGCAGATCTACCGGGCCTGGACCGTATTGTCCGGCCACCCCTATCACAAGTAGCGCAGCGCAATGCCCCAGCCGATCCAGCTCAAGGACCATGAACACGACGCCCGTCTGGTGCGTCGCCGGGTGCTGGTCGGTGCGGCGATCCTGCTGGCCCTGGCACTGGGGCTGGTGGCGCGGATGTTCTATCTGCAGGTGATCCAGTACGAGCACCATACGACGCTGGCTGAGAACAACCGCATCCATGTGCAGCCGCTGCCACCGACCCGCGGGCTGATCTATGACCGCAACGGGGTGATCCTCGCCGACAACCGGCCAAGTTTCAGTCTGACGGTGACCCGCGAGCGGGCCGGCAACTGGCAGCAGGTGCTGGATGTGATCGTCGAGGTGCTGGCGCTCGGTGAGGAGGAGCGTGTGCTGTTCGAGCGACGGGTGCGTCAGGGGCGCCGGCCGTTCGAGCCGGTGCCGGTGATGTTCGAGCTGTCCGAGGAGCAGATCGCGCGCATTGCAGTCAACCAGTTCCGCCTGCCGGGGGTGGATGTCGCCGCCCAGCTGGTGCGCCATTATCCGCAGGGCGCACATTTTGCCCACTCGGTCGGCTATGTCGGGCGCATCAACGAGCAGGAGCTCAAGCACCTGGATACGGTCAACTACAGCGGTACCCATCACATCGGCAAGACCGGTGCCGAGCGCTTCTACGAGGATGTGCTGCACGGCCAGGTCGGCTACGAGGAGGTGGAGACCAATGCGCGTGGCCGCGTGCTGCGGGTGCTCAAGCGCACCGCGCCGATTCCAGGCCGCGACATCACCCTGCACCTTGATCTTGAGTTGCAAAAAGCCGCCGAGGCTGCCCTTGGCGGACGACGCGGGGCGATCGTGGCCATCGAGCCGGCCACCGGTGGCGTGCTGGCGATGGTCAGTCAGCCAAGTTTTGATCCCAACCTGTTCGTCACCGGCATCAGCTTCAAGGATTACGCCGAGCTGCGCGACTCCATCGACCGGCCGCTGTATAACCGTGCCCTGCGCGGCCTCTATCCGCCGGGCTCGACCGTCAAGCCGCAGATAGCGCTGGCTGGTC
>CAZFFB010000251.1:0-3567 GCA_964517735.1 uncultured Pseudomonas sp. | reverse complement strand
CGGAAGTGCCTGCTCAGTCGCTGCGGCGCTGAGACAGGTAGCCGGCAACCATCATGCATAGTCCGACCAGTCACGATATCGCCTGTCACTTTTGCATCAGCCACGTTGCGGGTGCAGGCGCCCCCGGTAGTCGCTTGAACAACATCCTCGGCAGCATCTATCACGGCAGACCGCTCACTCCAAGGGCCAGGAGCCTGCTGCTGCAGCTGGATCTTGTGGCACTGAACCGATTGGCAGGCGGAGAGATTACCTACGAAGCCTATATCGCGGCTCTGGACCCTGCACTGGTAGCCCGTGAGCGGGAAAGCCAGGTCAGGGCGGCGGAAGATCTGGCCCGGCGCGCCGAGGCGTTCGCGCAGCATCGGCGCAGTGGGATGCAGGTGAGCGAGGCACGTGCAGGGCAGGCAATGCCGCGGAAGAAAACAGCGGTAACTTCCATAGATCATCGGGCAGAGGAAGAACGGCGCAAGCGTGAACGCGATGCCGAGCAGGCAGAGCTCGCCGCCCGTTTCGCCGAGCAGTCTCAGCTCAACCGCGAGGCGGCTGCTGCGCTGTGCCGGGCGCGCCTGAGCGAGCTCGGGGAGATGCCGGAGCCGGAAGAAATCGCCCGGCACTTCCGCATGGAGCAGGCGCCGAATGCACTGCAGAGACCTCTGGCCAATATCCTGGAGGTGCTCTACCGGGGACAGCCGGTTGCCATCGCCTACCTCAACTACCTTGAGGTCAAGGGGCTGCGCGAGCTGCACCGCCTGGCCATAGGACAAGTCAGCTACCCGTCCTATCTGGCGGAGCTGCAGGCACGTTTCGATAGGCAAGTGCGTGAGCGTGAAGCGGCTGAGGCTGCGCGTGCGGCTGCCGAGACTGCGCGTGCTGCCCGGCTCGCAGCACAAAGAGAGGCCGAGGCCGCACGGCTTGCCCGTGAGAGCGATCCGGCCTATATCCTGCGCCGGAAGTATGGCGTGGCCGACATCGAGCAGCCCCATGTGCAGCGGATGATGGATATCCTCCAGCAGATCGATGGCGGTAACCGCATGGGGCAGGTCGACTTTGCCTGGTTGACGACCGAGGCCAAGGAGTTTTTCAGCGAGAAGCTGCGGCAGGCCTACCATCGGCTGGAGGCGGAGTTTTGTGCGGGCGAATACCGCCGTACCCAAGATCCGTGGAACGCGGTGAATGCCAGTGGCCACTATCGCAAGTGCGATGGGCAGCATGCAGCACTCGAGCTGCTCGACAGCGTTCCCGAGGCTCGCCTGAAGCAGCCCAAGCTCAAGTCCGCCCTGCTGACCACTCGTGGCGGTGTCCTGCGCGATCTGGGGCAGAGGCGCGAAGCAATGCAGCTAGGCGAGCAGGCCCATACGCTGCAGTCGCGGAACTTCCGGCCATGCACTCTGCTCGGTGCGCTGCACATGGAGCTGGGAAACTTTGACGAAGGGCGGGAGTGGTATGCCAAGGCCGAGGAGCGTGGGGCCAGCCAGCAGAGCATCGACAGTGAACTGCGCAGCATCTTCCAGTGCGGCAGCGAGGATGAGCGGAAGAAGCTGCGAGCGTTCCTGCTGGCCGAGAATCCCGTCCGTTACCTCTGGGCGGCGGATAGCAAGAAATCCCCGAGTGCCTGAGTGGCACATGGCTCAGCGTGATGGTAGGCCGTTCAACCAGTTTGATCGAGGTGCACTCATGGACGAGTTCAACCCCTATGCCCCGCCGCGCTCGCGCGGTTCCGCGCCTGTTGCGCCGGTCGGCGCAGCGCCCGGCTTTGCGGTCTATCGGCTGGTCAACGGGCTGTATGCCACCATCATGCTGGTGTGCCTGCTGATCCTGCTGCGCAGCGGCACCCTGCACGCCGAGTTTCACCACCTGCTGGTGGTGAGCATCTTCCTCGCGCCGCTCCTGAGCTTTGTCCTGGTACTGCGCCGGCGCTGGGTGCTGCTTGGCCGCTGGCGCTGGCTGCATGGCCTGGGGACGGCCGCGTTGCTGCTGCTGTGCTTCCTCGACCTCAGTGAAGGGCGCGGGTTGCGCGGCATCGGCGTGTTCATGACTCTGGTCAATGCCGCCGCGCTGCTTGCTGGCGAGTACTTCCGGCGCCGGCACGGCATGCTGACCCCGCCATCCGCACCACCCGCCTGAGCGGCCGGCGGGTAGAATGGCCACTCCTTGCCTGCTGCTGTGGCCAGCCATGATCCCGCTCAAGTACCTCTCCGCCTATCCCGCCCACCTGCAGGAACAGGTGCGCCGGCTGATCGGCGACGATCGCCTCGGTGACTACCTGGCCAGGCGCTATCCCGAGCGCCATCCGGTGCAGAGCGACCGGGCGCTGTACGCCTACGTGATGGAGCGCAAGCAGCAGTACCTGCGCAACGCGCCGGGGATCGACAAGGTGCTCTACGACAGCAAGCTGGACGTGCTGCGCAACGCCCTCGGCCTGCACACCGCGATCTCGCGGGTGCAGGGCGGGCGGCTCAAGGCCAAGAAGGAGATCCGCATCGCCGGGCTGTTCCGCGAGGCGCCGGCGCCGTTCCTCGAGATGATCGTGGTGCACGAACTGGCCCACCTGCGCGAGGCCGAGCACAACAAGGCGTTCTACCAGCTCTGCGAGCACATGCTGCCGGGCTATGGGCAGTATGAATTCGATCTGCGCCTCTATCTGACCTGGCGGGATGCGCAGGCCCCGGCATGACCACAGGCGCCCGGGCCAGCCGGCTTCAGTGACTGGCGATCACCTGACGCAGTACACGCTTGAACGCGTCCAGATCGCTGCGCTCGATGCCCGCGAACACGGCCTCCTCCTGACTGCGCACGATGGCCCAGAGCTGCTCGACCCGCTGGCGCCCCTGCGCGGTCAGCTCGCAGTGGCCGGGGCTGTGCAGCAGCAGGCCACGCTGCTGCAGGCTGGTCATGGCGTCCGCAATTTCGCTGGCCGGCATCGCTGCTTCGTGCTGCAGGCCGGCAAGATCGAGTCCGGGGTTGTCATCCAGTACCATGAGCACCCGCGCCTCGCTGGTTTCAAGGCCGCTTTCCAGCTGGGGCGGGCCGTAGCTGGACTGGTAGGCATTGACCGCCTGCAACATCAGGTAGAACAGGTGGCTGTCCAGACGGCTCTCATCATCACCCGCCGTGGCGGCATGGTGGCGCGGGGTCTGCGGGTGGGGCAGCAGCAGGGAATAGGTGCCGCGGTGATAGAGCAGCGGGTCGCGGCCGAAATCATCGAAGGCCACCACCTTGCCGATCAGGATCCAGTGATCACCGCCATCAAGGCGCTGGAAGGCTTCGCACTGCAGGCGCGCGGCGCAGTCGGCCAGCAGCGGTGCACCGCCCAGGCCGCTTTCGTGGGGAATGCCGGCGAACTTGTCAGGATGGGTGCGTGCGAAGTGGTTGGACAGATCGATCTGCTCGGCGGCGAGGATATTGACGGCAAAGTGGCTGGCGCGCTCGAAGATGTCATGGCTGGTCGAACGCTTGTCGAGGCTCCAGAGAATCAGCGGCGGATCCAGAGACACCGAGTTGAAGCTGTTGGCGGTGACGCCGGTCTGCGCGCCATCGGCGGTGCGGGCGGTGATGACCGTGATGCCG
>CAZFFB010000250.1:0-3598 GCA_964517735.1 uncultured Pseudomonas sp. | reverse complement strand
TTTATACAGCCGCCGATAAGTACGCAGGAAGGTCGCCTCCTGATGGCTGCTCGGCCGGTAATCACGCAGGAAGCGATCGACCGCCGCCCGCAGGGCCGGCGCCTGACGGTGCATGAACCAGTGCAGTGCATGCCCCTCGCTCAGGCGCAGGTGCTCATCAATGCGCAGACGGGGCCAGACCTGCGCCCAGCGCCGGGCAATCGGCAATTCCACCGCGGTCATCGACAGCACACCGGCCTGTACCAGCTCCAGAACATCCTCGATGGCCAGACTCGGATCCTGCCAGTCCGCCACCAGCGGACGGGCCAGACGCGCATTGAGCGACTGCAGCGCCAGACGCGCCCCGCTGCCTGCCGGCAGGGCCAGACTGCGCCCGGCCAGCTGCTCCAGCCGCTGCAGACGCGGCGCGCCCTGACGCGAGACGATCACCAGCGGCACCTCGGCATCGAGCGGTCGGCTGATCGCTACCGCCTGCCCGCGGCGCACCGCCAGCAGCTCTCCTGGCGCCACCAGATCCCCCTCGCCGCGCAGCAAGGCAGCCAGCAGCTGCTCCTTGGGCCGCGGCACCAGCACCAGGCGGATTGGCCGCTCCCCGCCCCCCTGCTGATTGAGCTGCTGCACCAGCGCACGCAGGCGCGGGTATTCACTGCCGATCACCCCGCTGGCCACCACGCCGGAGCTGTGCCGGCTCTGATTGATCAGCACCCGCAACTGGCCGCTGGCCCGTATCGCGGCCAGATCGCGCACCGCCACCGTCCCGCGCACCTCAAGCGGCCCGGCCAGACGCGCCTCAAGGGGCAAGGCCTGCACCAGCAGCCATCCCCCCAGCAGCAGGACGGCCGCCCGCGAGCGGATCAGGGCAGCAACCCACGATGACATGACGGTCGAACAGGCGAAAAAGATCGGCATGACGTAGCGAGATTCAGGCAATCCGAAGACGAAAAAGGCCGGCTACCTTGCAAGCAGCCCCCCTTGACGTCAACCGATTGAAACCATTGTGTGACACGGTTGAGCGCTCCGATGCGTCCCGCACAGGACCTTCCGTGCCATAGCCTTGGCCTGCATGGCTCCCTGTGCGAGCGCGGCGCACCTGCGGTTTTGTTGCTGGATATTACCCGCCTGGCAGAGGCCTGCAGCGCCCGGCTCACGGGGGCTCGCGGTCTCTGATGACGACGCCTTGCAGGCCAACCAGAGGCTGATGCGCGGCCAATGCGCGTGGACGCCTGCGGCAATGATGGGGTAATTTCGCTGCGCGCGTGCTGTGCCTGACCGATAATCTGGAGGGCATCCACCGACATACGGCAGGCAACGTCTGGCAAAGCCAAGGCATCTCGACTGCTGTCATCAGGCCTGCATCGATTCGGGAGAACCTGCACATTCGGACTATAACAACCAGAATTCCGAGGTTAACGACGTGAAAGTTGGACTCATTGGTTTCGGGCGCACCGGTAAATCGGTTGCTTCCGTTCTTCTCGACAGCAGCGAGACCCGTCTGGAATGGGTCATCCGCGGCTCCGCTACTCCCGAGCAGAAGACCGCGGCCGAGTGCCTTGGCATCGACTCGAACAATCCGGCGCGGATCTTTGGCCGCCACGATCTGCCCATGGGGCAGCTGCTGGAGCGCCATCCGGTAGATGTGATCATCGATTTCTCCTGCAGCGACGGGCTCGACCTGTACGCCGAGGAGGCCGCCCGGCGCGGCATCGCGATCATCAGCGCCATCTCCCAATACCCCGATGAGCGGATTGCCTGGCTGCAGGCACTGGGTACACAGACGCGCATCCTCTGGTCACCCAACATCACCCTGGGGATCAACTTCCTGATCCTGGCGGCGAAGATTCTCAAGCAGATTGCTCCCGACGCAGACATCGAAATCATCGAGGAGCACTTTGCCAACAAGCCGGAGACCTCCGGCACTGCCAAGGTGATCGCCGAATCGCTGGACAAGCCCTGCGAGGAGATCAAGTCGATCCGCGCCGGTGGCATCGTCGGGCGTCACGAGATCCTCTTTGGCTTCCCCAACCAGACGGTACGCCTGAGTCACGAATCGATCGCCCGCGAGGCCTTCGGCAACGGCGTACTGTTTGCCGCGCAAAACCTGCTGCAAAAGGACAATGGCTTCTACAGCATGCAGGATCTGCTCGAACCCTATTTCTATGACAAAGCGGCCGGCGGCTGAGCGTCCTGGCTGCATAACCGGCCTCGCCGACAAGGAATTGCCCCATGTCCTCACCTACTCCGTCGAACTGGCACGCCCGCGACGGCCAGGAGTGTCTGGATGCGCTGCACAGCAGCCACGCCGGGCTGGAGGGGCCCGAGGCGCAGCGGCGCCTGGAACGCCACGGCGCCAACCGCCTGCCGGAGGCGCCCGGCAAGGGCTGGCTGCAGCGCCTGCTGCTGCAATTTCACAACCTGCTGATTTATGTGCTGCTGGCCGCCGCGGTACTGGTCGCCGCCCTCGGCGAGTGGCTGGACAGCGCGGTGATCTTCGGCGTGGTACTGATCAATGCTGTGGTCGGTTTCGTCCAGGAAGGCAAGGCCGAACAGGCCATGCGCTCGATCCGTGGGCTGCTCAGCCTGGAATGCCGGGTGCGCCGTAACGGCGTGATCCAGACACTGCCGGCTGAACAGCTGGTACCCGGTGACATTGTGCTGCTCGAGGCCGGCGATCGGGTGCCGGCCGACCTGCGCCTGCTCGACTGCCGCGACCTGCGCATCGACGAGGCGATGCTCACCGGTGAATCCTTGCCCGCCGGCAAAGCCTGCGCAGCGGCACCTGTCGAGGCCAGCCTGGGGGATCGTGCCTGCATGGCCTACTCCGGCACCTTGGTGAGCGCCGGCAGCGGCAGCGGCGTGGTGGTGGCTACCGGCATACAGACTGAACTGGGCAACATCAGCCACCTGCTCGGCACGGTGGAGAGCATGCTCACTCCGCTGCTGGCCGACATGCAGCGCTTCGCCCGCCAGCTGACCCTGATCATTGTCGGCCTTGCGGTGCTGACCTTCGCCATCGGTGTGCTGTGGCGTGGTTACTCGGCCGAGGAAATGCTCATGGCTGCGGTCGGCCTGGCCGTGGCGGCGATTCCCGAAGGTCTGCCGGCGGTGCTGACCATCATCCTCGCCCTCGGCGTGCAGCGCATGGCCCGCCACCGCGCCATCGTCCGCCGCCTGCCGGCGGTGGAGAGCCTCGGCGCAGTGACGGTGATCTGCTCGGACAAGACCGGCACCCTGACCCGCAACGAGATGACCGTGCAGCGGGTATTCACCGCCCAGGGCGACTACGCCATCGGCGGGGTCGGCTACGCCCCCTGCGGCGAGCTGCGCCACGCCGGCGAGGTGTGCGACCCGCAGCAGTTCCCCGACCTGCTGGAGCTGGCCCGCGCCGGTCTGCTGGCCAACGACGCCAGCCTGCGCGAGAGCGCCGAGGGCTGGCAGATCAGCGGCGACCCCACCGCCGCTGCCCTGCTGACCCTGGCCTATATCAAGGACCGGGACCGGCGCATCCTGCTGTTGCTGCTCTCGGTGACCGCGCTGTGCTTCCTTAATACCGGTGTGGCACTGGACCGCGGGGTCAGGATTGGCGGCAGCGATGGAAATT
>CAZFFB010000249.1:0-3605 GCA_964517735.1 uncultured Pseudomonas sp. | reverse complement strand
GACACCACCACCGGCATGTCGGCGCCGCCGATCGGGATGATGATCAGCACGCCGATGACGAAGGCCAGCGCCAGCAGCACGGCGAACGCGGTCAGGTCACCGCTGAAGGTGAAGGCCAGACCCAGGCCGAGGATGACCAGGCCCAGGGCCAGGTTCAGCCAGTGCTGGCCGGCGAAGGTCACCGGGGCGCCCTGGAACAGGCGGAACTTGTACTTGCCGGACAGCTTGCCGAAGGCGATCACCGAGCCGGAGAAGGTGATGGCACCGATGGCCGCGCCGAGGAACAATTCCAGGCGGTTGCCGGCGGGGATCGGCTCGCCCAGCTGCGCGACGATGCCCAGCGACTGCGGCTCGACCACCGCGGCGATGGCGATGAACACCGCGGCCAGGCCGATCATGCTGTGCATGAAGGCGACCAGTTCGGGCATCTTGGTCATCTCGACGCGCTTGGCCATGAGCGTGCCGGCCGTGCCGCCGAGCAGCAGGCCGAGGATCACGTAGCCGAGGCCGGCGGTGGCCCCCCCCTCTTGTAGGGAGAGCGCGCCGAGCTTGTAGATCAGGCCGACGGTGGTGAGCACGGCGATGGCCATGCCGACCATGCCGAACAGGTTGCCGCGGCGCGAGCTGGTCGGGTGGGAGAGGCCCTTGAGGGCCTGGATGAAGCAGATGGAGGCGACCAGGTAGCAGCTGGTGATCAGGTTCATGCTCATCTCAACGACCCTCCGCCGGGGCTTTCGGCGCCTTTTTCTTGAACATGTCGAGCATCCGCCGGGTGACCAGGAAGCCGCCGAACACGTTGACCGCGGCCAGGGCCACGGCCAGGGTGCCCATGGTCTTGCCCAGGCCGGTTTCGGTCAGCGCCGCGGCCAGCATGGCGCCGACGATGACGATGGCGGAGATGGCGTTGGTGACCGCCATCAGCGGGGTGTGCAGTGCGGGGGTGACGTTCCACACCACGTGGTAGCCGACGTAGATCGCCAGCACGAAGATGATCAGGTTGTAGAGACCGTCGGAGATCGGATCCATGGTTGTTGTCCTTGTAGGAGGTCCGCGAAAGGGACTGACGGGCGGGCTCAGGCGGCGTTGCGGCGCAGCACCTGGCCGCCTTCGCACATCAGGCAGGCGGCGACGATGTCGTCGTCGCGGTCGAGGTGGAAGCGGCCGTCCTGATCGAGCACCAGCTTGAGGAAGTCCAGCAGGTTGCGCGCGTAGAGGGCCGAGGCGTCGGCCGGCAGCAGCGCCGGCAGGTTGGTGTGGCCGACCAGGGTCACGCCGTGGCGTACCACCACCTCGCCGGGCACGCTCAGCGGGCAGTTGCCGCCCTGGGCGGCGGCCAGGTCGATGATCACCGAGCCGGGCTTCATCTCGGCCACGGTGGCCTCGTGCAGCAGGGTCGGCGCCTGGCGTCCGGGGATCAGCGCGGTGGTGATGACGATGTCGGCCTGCCGGGCGCGCTCGTGCACCGCCTGGGCCTGGCGCGCCATCCACGAGGCCGGCATCGGCCGCGCGTAGCCGCCGACGCCTTCGGCGCACTCGCGCTCCTCGTCGGTCTCGCAGGGCACGTCGACGAACTTGGCGCCGAGCGATTCCACCTGCTCCTTGACCGCCGGACGCACGTCCGAGGCCTCGATCACCGCGCCGAGGCGCCGCGCGGTGGCAATCGCCTGCAGCCCGGCGACGCCGGCGCCGAGCACCAGCACGCGGGCGGCCTTCACCGTGCCGGCGGCGGTCATCAGCATCGGCATGAAGCGCGGGTAGTGGTCGACGGCGAGCATCACCGCCTTGTAGCCGGCGACGTTGGCCTGCGAGGACAGCACGTCGAGGCTCTGCGCCCGCGAGGTGCGCGGCGCCGCCTCCAGGGCGAAGGCGGTGATGCCCTGCGCGGCCATGCGCTCGATCTGCGCGCTATCGAAGGGGTTGAGCATGCCGACCAGCACCGCGCCCGGGCGCATCTGCGCCAGCTCGGCGGGGCTGGGAGCGGCGACCTTGAGCACCAGTTCGGCGCCGAGGGCGGCGCCGGCGTCGGCCAGGCGGGCGCCGGCGGCCTCGTAATCGCCGTCGGTGATGCAGGCGGCGCGCCCGGCGCCGGCCTCGACGACGACCTGATGGCCCTGGGCGACAAACTGCCGGACCGTCTCCGGGGTGGCGGCCACGCGGGTTTCGCCATCGTGGGTTTCGCGGGGTATACCTATCTGCACGGGCAAGTCTCCCTAGACAATTTCGTGGTTCCCGGGGGGCGTGCCGCAGGGCCGGAGAGGGCCGGGCGTTGCGGCCGGAGCATTGTGCAAAGCTCCCGAGCGGGCCGGCAACGCCTTGATTTAAATACAGTACGATAATTGCAATGCGACTTTAGCCATAGGGATGAGGGATCCGACCGGAAAGTCGCAAATCAGTCGCTGTTGACCTGCCGGAACACCTGCGCCTCGTACTTCGGGTACAGGTGGGTGACCGTGCGGATCAGCTCGAAACGGCTCTGGCTGATGGCCGCGAAGCGCTCGGGAATCGGCGCGTTCATCACCTCGTTCATGTCCAGGCCGGCGGCGGCCGAGTCGCGCAGCAGGCCGTCGAGCCAGCCGAGGTAGTCGCGCATCTGCGCGAAAGGCTCGCGCCCGCTGGCCACCGGGCCATGGCCGGGCACCAGCAGCGCATAGGGCAGCTTCTCCAGCGCGGCCAGATCGTCCAGCCAGACCTGCAGCCCCGGCGTCTGCGGGGTGGTCAGGGCGCGCTGGTAGAACACCAGGTCGGCGGCGAACAGCACCCCGGTGGTCTCGTCGAGGATCGCCAGATCGGCGCCGGTATGCCCGCTGAAGGCCAGCATGCGCAGGCGATGGCCGCCGATCTCGCGCACGCCGGGCTCCAGCGTCTCGCCCGGCAGCAGCACCTCGGTGCCGCGCATCCAGTCGCCGAGCAGGCGGTACAGGTTGTCGGCGAACGCCGCCCCCTGCTCGGCGAGCAGCTCGCGGGTGCGCGCCAGCGAGGCGATGGGCACGTCGCCGAAGGCCTGGTTGCCGAACACGTGGTCGGGGTGATGGTGGGTGTTGATCACCAGGACGATCGGCCGCTCGGTGACCCGGCCGATGGCGGCGCGCAGCGCCTCGCCGTAGCGCCTGGAGATGCCGGTGTCGATCAGCACCACCCCGGCCTCGGTGACGATGAACGCCACGTTGACGATGTCGCCACCGTTGCTCATGGCGAAGTTCTCAGTGCTGCCTTCCAGCAGCCAGGTGTTTTCGGCGATTTGGCGCGGTTCGAGAGCGTAGACCAGCTCGGCCGCCGCCAGCGGCAGGCTGAGGAAGAGCGCCACAAGCAGGCTGAACAGACGCATGGTGTCTCCTTTGCGGGATGGGGAGCGCGGCCCGCCCGGCGCCCGCGCACCGCGCCCGGGAGACCCGCGCCGAACGTCCGGATCGGGCGGGGCGAACCGCAGGGGAGCGCCGCGCGCAGCGGCGCGGCGCCGGATGGCGAAGCTCAGAACGCCGCTTCGAATTCGTTGCCGTTGTTGTCGCGCAGCCACAGGCGCTGGCCGGCCTCGCGGTCGCCCAGCTGCAGGTTCAGGGTCGGGTTCTCGCTCACCGAGGGGTGCAGCTCCAGGCTGGCCAGTACCT
>CAZFFB010000248.1:0-3607 GCA_964517735.1 uncultured Pseudomonas sp. | reverse complement strand
GAGTTGTGCTCGTCACTGCCTGGCTCAGCTCGGATGTGTGTTTTTAGAGGTACCCTGCAGGGCGATGCCGGTCTTGTCGACGTAGTAGCAGTCATCCTCGCGGATACGGGCGAAGGTCTGGATGCCGATGGGCAGCTTCTTGCGGGACATGACAGGCAACCTGTAGGCAGATGTGGCGATTGTAGGCCAGCAAACGCAGCTCATCAGCTGCGTTTGCCCAACTCAGTCACAGTCGAACAAACGTCACATTGAACTCCTTGCACTGCCGATGCCGCTGCATTCGGTTGGTGAAGCTGAACGCATCGTTGAGTTCGAAACGCTGGAAGATATCGAGCCCACGACTCAGCACGATCTTCCAGCCGTGATCGGTCGTGATGTCACGGTCATGCTTGGTGCCTGTAGCATCGTATTCCCAGGTGAACTGGATACCTACGCTGCTGCAGGCATCAGCGATCTTTTGCAGACTTTCGGTCTGTCTGTCACCGTTGAACTCGTCCTCGACGGTCACGACATGCACAGCCACCTCATCCCCTTCCTCTCGCTGCTTGCTGATGGTTTCCAGCAGCTCCATCAGGTTGCGCAGCTGGTGGAACAGACGCAGATAGGGATCGGTAATCGTGATGCGCGTGGCACCGGCTAGATATGGGCCGAACAGCTTGTCGAAGGTCACGCCGCGCTGGTTTTCCTGGAAGGCCAAGTGCTGCTCCTTCAGCTCGGGCTCTTTGCTGGTCGGCGCAGCAGTTCGTACAGGCGCTTCCGGGGCTGCGGGAGCACTCTCAGTCGCCACGGCTGCTTGCAAGCTTCCGAAAAGGTCAGTCTCGGCCGTCTCGGTCGCCGCACGGCGGTGGTACTGATTCGGGTACTCTCCCTCTTC
Organism: uncultured Pseudomonas sp.; assembly: GCA_964517735.1. Lineage (GTDB taxonomy): Bacteria > Pseudomonadota > Gammaproteobacteria > Pseudomonadales > Pseudomonadaceae > Geopseudomonas. The sequence continues at coordinate 2,733 of CAZFFB010000248.1, read as the reverse complement.
CAGTGTACTTACCAGCTTTTCCTGGCCATCCGGCCCTTGGTAAGCGAAGCGTACCGCTGGGTAGGTCGTGTCGATGCGCAGTAGCTGATCCTTGACCCGCTTGCGTCCCTCGATGGCGCAGCGCAGCACCTCCTCCACCTCGGCTTGCGAGGCCTCTCCGTGGGGGTAGAGGATCTTCATCAGCCCGGAGAACGTCTTATTGATACCATCACGGTCACGGGTGGAAATGTCGTCTGAAAGACTGAACATCCCCTTGTAGCGATCCGAGAAGTCATGGCTGCGCAGCGAGCTGAGAATCTCGGCCAGGTAGTCCACGACGAACCCATAGCCCGTGGAGAACATCTCTCCACGGATCACGTCCACTTCCCAACCCGGAATGTAGCTGTGCAGGCGGTCGAGGAAGGCCGAGTCGTGGAACTTCTCCGGCAGCGGGTCGAACAGGTCACTGTGCTTAAGCATGTATGGCACTGTGTGGTCGGTGTTGCCGACGAACACCATGCTGGCCTCAGCCCCGAGGGTTTCCACACCCCGCGAGAACGACTTGTTGGCCATGTAGTTCTTCATGATGTCGACCAGGGCCTTGTCCACGCGCTTCTGCTTGCCGGCGAACTCGTCGAAGGCCACCACATCCCAGTAGCCCACCAGGCCGAGCTTGCCCGTGCCGTTGTGGACGAACAGCTTGGGCACCGTCACCTCGCCACCGGAGATCAGGATGCCGTGAGGCGAGAACTCCGAGTAGACATGCGACTTGCCGGTGCCCTTCGGCCCCAGCTCGATCAGGTTGTAGTTGCGCTCGCAGAACGGAATCAGGCGGATCAGCTGCAGCAGCTTGTTGCGCTTGCCGAACATCTGCGGATTGAAGCCGATACTCTGGATCAGCAGGTCAATCCACTCGTCGGTGGTGAACTGCTTGCGGGCGTCCAGGTAGCCCTCGAAGTCGAAGCGGGAGATCTGAATCGGCTTGAGAGACGCCAGCACCCAGGGCGAAGCCGACTTGTCCTCGGTGTACTCGTACTCCAGATCGGCGATGCACCACACACCACCGACCAGCAGTTTCTGGTGAGCCTTCACCGTACTGGAGTCGATCAGCACCTTCTTGATGCCGAGGTTGGCAAACTCCGCCTCGTAGACGTCATCCTTGTCGTTAAGGGAGACGCTGACGCGGTCGATGACCTTGTGCCGCCCCTTCTCCTTGATGATCGAGCGCACCAGGCCGGCTTCGTTGCGATGCACGTAGTGCTTGCGCAGGATCTCCTTGACCGTCTCGATACCGCTCTGGATCGTGGTCTCGTCGTTGGTGGCGCAGTACTGCCCCAGCAGGTACTCCAGCACATAGGAGGGCACGATGGCGTTGCCCTTCACCGCCTTGACCAGATCCTTGCGGACGACCAGACCGGCGAAATGCTGGTTGATCTTGTCATCGAGCTGACTCATGAAGGCTCCCGCTTAAAAGTCGAATTCACTGGTGAACGAACGGCGAATCGTATACCGAGAGGCCTTATACCGGGTGAAATGCGAGGTGCCTTCCACCTGCTCCTCAAGCCGCAGCTCCACCTGCTGGTTGTTCGCCTCATCGGCCTTGCGGCTGAGAATGAAGCGTACCGACAGCTCGCGCTCACGCGGACTTTCTGACGCGAAGTCGAAGGTCAGCTCGTGAGTATCAGAGATCAGCTCACCGTCGAGGGTATACAGGCCTGCGCGCAGTCGGCGTGGTTGCTTCTTCTCGGTGACGGCCTCGGTCTGGTACAGCACCACGGCCAACTGCCCGGTAGTGATGGTCTTGCCACCAGCACCAATGAACTCGACCTCCACGCGCCCCACATCGCTCTGGCGCTTCTTGTTGATGCGGACGACCGGGATCACCACCTCCTGCAGCGTCGCCCCGCCATGTACGAACCGGCTTCCGGAGCCCTTCAGGCGCAGGCGGTTGATGGACTTGGGTATCTGCACATCCAGAGTCCCTTCCAGGCCCAGCTGGTCAGGGCTGAAGGTCTTGAAGCCGGCTTGGCTGCGCAGGCCACGCCCCAGGACAAAGCGCCGGTCGCGATACAGCACCTCGTCGCCATCCGGCTCGCTGCTGAGGAAATCGCTCTCCTCCAGTGGACGGTTCTGGTAGATGAAGCCGTGGTCCGCAGTGATCAGCAGATTGCTGGCATTGGCATTGGTCAGCTTCTTCACCAGGCGGACTAGCTCGGACAGGGTTTCCTCTGCCGCCGCAAACACTCGCTCCTCGGTGTCACGGGTATCGCCGGTCTTGTCGATCAGGTTGTGATAGACGTAGACCACTTCGTTGTCACGCAGCAGCGCCCGTGAGTCGGCCTGGTTCATGGCCAGCAGATCCTTGGCCAGCACTACCGCAGAGTTCGGCACGGCTGCCGCGAGGATCTTGCCGCGATTGACCGCCCCCTGAGCGCTCTGCCCATTCACCATGGCGTCGCCACTATCGTTTTCAGCCAGCTGCAGTGCCTGGTTGGGCAACAGCGCTGCCATGCCCAGCTGGGTGTAGCTCGGCAGCATCGACAGCGCCGGCTCAAGCTCGGCCTCGAAGCGATCCTCGCGGCGAATCAGACTCTGCAGCTCCTCGCCAACCTCGTAGCGGAAGGCATCGGAGATCACCACGCAGACCTTGGTCTTGCGCTCGACGAATGGCTTCACGTAGCGGCCAAAGAAATTCCGCTGCAGCATGATCGGTGCGGCCTCCCAGCGCTGCGCGGCATCGACGTGCTGCTGCCA
>CAZFFB010000247.1:0-3609 GCA_964517735.1 uncultured Pseudomonas sp. | reverse complement strand
CCAACCAGCTGGCGCGCGCCGCCGCCTGGCAGGTGGCCGACAATCCCAAGCACGGCTACAACCCGCTGTTCCTCTACGGCGGCGTCGGCCTGGGCAAGACCCACCTGATGCACGCGGTGGGCAACCACCTGCTGAAGAAGAATCCCAACGCCAAGGTGGTCTACCTGCATTCCGAGCGCTTCGTCGCCGACATGGTCAAGGCCCTGCAGCTCAACGCGATCAACGACTTCAAGCGTTTCTACCGCTCGGTGGATGCCCTGCTGATCGACGACATCCAGTTCTTCGCCCGCAAGGAGCGCTCCCAGGAGGAGTTCTTCCACACTTTCAACGCCCTGCTCGAGGGCGGCCAGCAGGTGATCCTCACCAGCGACCGCTACCCCAAGGAGATCGAGGGTCTCGAGGAGCGCCTGAAATCGCGCTTTGGCTGGGGCCTGACCGTGGCCGTCGAGCCGCCGGAGCTGGAAACCCGCGTGGCGATCCTGATGAAGAAGGCCGAGCAGGCCAGGGTCGACCTGCCGCACGATGCAGCGTTCTTTATCGCCCAGCGCATCCGCTCCAACGTGCGCGAACTGGAAGGCTCGCTGAAGCGGGTGATCGCTCACGCTCATTTCACCGGCAGCGAAATCAGCATCGAGCTGGTCCGCGAGTCGCTGAAGGATCTGCTCGCCCTGCAGGACAAGCTGGTCAGCATCGACAACATCCAGCGCACGGTGGCCGAGTACTACAAGATCAAGATGTCCGATTTGCTGTCCAAACGCCGCTCGCGCTCGGTGGCCCGCCCGCGCCAGGTGGCCATGGCCCTGTCCAAGGAGCTGACCAACCACAGCCTGCCGGAGATTGGTGATGCCTTCGGCGGGCGAGATCATACGACAGTGCTGCATGCCTGCCGAAAGATCGCCGAACTTCGCGAAGAAGATGCCGATATTCGCGAAGATTACAAGAACCTGCAGCGCACTCTGACCACCTGACGAGTGCGCCTCTCAAGGCCAAGGATTCAAGATGCATTTCACCATCCCACGCGAAGCCCTGCTCAAGCCCCTGCAACTGGTTGCCGGGGTTGTCGAACGCCGGCAGACCCTGCCGGTCCTCTCCAACGTGCTGCTGGAAGTGCGCGGGCAGCAGCTGTCACTGACCGGTACCGATCTTGAGGTCGAGCTGGTCGGGCGGGTGATGCTCGATGAGAGGGCGGTCGATGGAGAAATCACCGTACCGGCGCGCAAATTGATGGATATCTGCAAGAGCCTGCCCGCTGATGCACTGATCGATATTCGTCTTGATGAGCAGAAGCTGCTGGTCAAGGCCGGGCGCAGCCGCTTCAGCCTGTCCACCCTGCCGGCCCGTGATTTCCCCAGGGTCGAAGAAAGTCCGGGTTCGCTGAGCTTCTCGCTGGCTCAGGGCCGGTTGCGCCGGCTGATCGAGCGCACCAGCTTTGCCATGGCCCAGCAGGATGTGCGTTATTACCTCAATGGCATGCTGCTGGAAGTCAGCACCGGGCAGCTGCGGGCAGTGGCCACCGATGGTCACCGCCTGGCGATGTGCGTGCTGGAAAGCAGCCTCGAGGCGCAGGAGCGTCATCAGGTCATCGTGCCGCGCAAGGGCATCCTCGAGCTGCAGCGTCTGCTCACTGAACCTGACGAGTCAGTCGGCATTGTCCTCAGTGCGCACCATGTGCGTGCCAACACAGGCGACTTCACCTTCACGTCCAAGCTGGTAGATGGCAAGTTCCCGGACTATCAGCGCGTACTGCCGCGTAATGGCGACAAGCTGGTTGTTGCTGATCGCCAGGCGCTGCGCGAGGCGCTGAGTCGTACTGCGATCCTTTCCAACGAGAAATACCGTGGTATCCGCCTGCTGCTGGCCAGTGGACTGCTGAAGATCCAGGCCAATAACCCTGAACAGGAGGAGGCCGAGGAAGAGCTGCAGGCCGACTACTTCGGGGACAGCCTTGAGGTCGGTTTCAACGTCAGTTACCTGCTGGATGTACTCGGCGTGATGACCACCGAACAGGTGCGCATCACCCTGGCCGATGCCAACAGCAGCGCCTTGCTCCAGGAAGCCGGCAACGACGATTCCACCTATGTCGTGATGCCGATGCGCCTGTAACAGGGTGAGCGGCATGCGACCGGCCGGGCGGGATATGTGGCGTGAGGTTGTGAGCAACTCTGTGCATAACCTGCGCCTGCGGATTACCCACAGGCAGCTGTGCCGGCCATGTCGCTGAGTCGTCTTGCTCTGCGGGCAGTGCGCAACCTGCAGCCGCTTGAGCTGTCACCCTCACCGCGCATCAATCTGCTGGCCGGCGCCAATGGCAGTGGCAAGACCAGCGTGCTGGAAGCTATCCACCTGCTCGGTCTGGCCCGCTCGTTTCGCAGCACCCGCCTGAATCCAGTGATCCAGCATGGCGTCGAGCAGATTCTGGTGTTCGGTGAAGTGCGCCTGGTCGATGGTCGTGCCAGTCAGCTGGGACTGGCGCGCGAGCGCAGTGGTGACTGGCAGATCCGCATTGACGGACAAAACGCCCGCAGCGCCGCGCAGCTCGCCGAACTGCTGCCGCTGCAGCTGATCAACCCGGACAGCTTCCGCCTGCTCGAGGGCGCCCCGAAGATTCGTCGGCAGTTCCTCGACTGGGGGGTGTTCCACGGCGAACCGCGTTTTCTCGGTGCCTGGCAGCGCCTGCAGGCGGCCCTGCGCCAGCGGAACTCCTGGCTGCGCCATGCTAGAATTGACGCTGCTGCGCAAGCGGCCTGGGATCGCGAGCTGTGCCTGGCCAGCCGGGCCATCGACGAGTACCGACGTGCCTATATCCAGGCCTTCAAGCCAGTGTTCGAGACTACCCTGACGCAGTTGATCAATCTGCCGGAACTGAGCCTCAGCTATTACCGCGGCTGGGATCGTGAGCGCGATCTTGAGGACGTGCTCGCGGGCAGCCTGCTGCGTGATCAGCAGTTGGGGCATACCCAGTACGGTCCGCAGCGTGCCGATCTGCGCCTGCGCCTCGGTAACCATAACGCCGCGGATATCCTCTCGCGCGGCCAGCAGAAGCTGGTGGTCTGCGCACTGCGCATCGCTCAGGGGCACCTCCTTAACCGGGCCAAGCACGGTCAGTGCATCTACCTGGTGGATGATCTGCCCTCGGAGCTCGATGCACACCACCGCCACGCCCTGTGCCGCCTGCTGGAAGACCTGGAATGCCAGGTCTTCATCACTGGCGTCGATGGCGAAACCCTACAAGACGGCTGGCGCACGGATACGCCGGTCGCCATGTTCCACGTGGAACATGGCCGTATTGAATCCTCGGGAGTGAAGGCATGAGCGATAACCCAACATACGATTCCTCCAGTATCAAGGTGCTGAAGGGGCTGGATGCCGTACGCAAGCGTCCAGGCATGTATATCGGTGATACTGACGACGGCACCGGCCTGCACCACATGGTGTTTGAAGTGGTGGATAACTCGATCGATGAAGCGCTGGCCGGCCACTGCGACGAGATCAGCATCACCATTCAGACCGACGAGTCGATCACGGTGCGCGACAACGGTCGCGGTATCCCGGTGGATATCCACAAGGAAGAAGGCGTTTCCGCCGCCGAAGTCATCATGACCCAGCTGC
>CAZFFB010000246.1:0-3620 GCA_964517735.1 uncultured Pseudomonas sp. | reverse complement strand
GCGGCCGCCGAGCAGCGTGCGGCACGGATCTTCGGCGCTGATCACACCTTCTTTGTCACCAATGGCACCTCGACGGCCAACAAGATCGTCTGGCATGCGCTGGTCAGCCGTGGCGATCTGGTGCTGGTCGATCGCAACTGCCACAAGTCGGTGGTGCATGAACTGATGATGACCGGGGCGATTTCCCTGTACCTTGAACCGGCCCGCAATGCGCTGGGGATCATCGGGCCGATTCCGCTTGAGGAGTTCAGTGAGGCGGCGATTGCCGCGAAGATCGCCGCCTGCCCGCGGGCTGCCGGGCGCGCACCGCGGGTGCGTCTGGTGCTGCTGACCCATTCGACCTATGACGGCCTGTGCTACAGCCTCGAGCCGATCTGCCGCGCCCTCGGCCAGCAGGCCGAGGTGCTGCATGTCGACGAGGCCTGGTTTGCCTATGCGGCCTTCCATCCGTTTTATGCCGGTCGTTTCGCCATGGGCGTGAGCGGTGCGGGGCAGGACAGGCCGCTGCTGTGCAGCACCCAGTCCAGCCACAAGATGCTGGCGGCCTTCAGTCAGGCGTCGATGATCCATGTGCAGGATGCGCCGCAGCGGCCGCTGGATGTGGCACGCTTCAACGAAGCCTTCATGATGCATACCTCCACCTCGCCGCAATACGCCATCCTGGCCTCGCTGGATGTGGCGGCGGCGATGGCCAGCTGTCCAGGCAGGGCATCCCGGCACGGGTGCTGAGCCGCTTCCTGCACGAGCGCGGTGTGGTGGTGGAGAAGACCGGGCTGTATTCGCTGCTGGTGCTGTTCTCGATGGGGGTGACCCGCGGCAAGTGGAGCAGCCTGATCACCGAGCTGCTCGAGTTCAAGCGTCTGCACGATGACAATGCCCCCCTTGAGGAGGCATTGCCGAGCTTGCTGCAGGCGGATCCGCGCCGCTATGCGGGGCTCGGGCTGCGGGATCTGTGCCGGCAGCTGCATGAGCGCTATCGCGCCCGGCAGATGCCGGCCCTGCTGCGCGAGGTGTATGCCCGGCGCCCGCCGATGGTGCTGACGCCGGCCGAGGCTTTCGAGCAGCTGGTGCGCGTGGCGGTCGAGGCGGTACCGCTGGAGGCGCTGCCCGGCCGTATTGCCGCGGTGATGCTGGTGCCTTATCCGCCGGGGATCGCGCTGATTCTGCCGGGAGAGCGTTTTGCCAGTGATCAGCGCGTGCTGGTCGAGTATCTGCAGAGCCTCGTTGCGCTATCGCGGGAGTTCCCGGGTTTTCGCAGCGAGGTTCACGGCCTGCGGATGCGGGAGGTGCAGGGTGAGCTGTGCCATACAGTCGATTGTCTGTGCGAGTGAAGGCCGCGGACAGGTGTTGAGGGCGTGTGTGCGATGGATGATTGGCAGGTAGCGGTAGTCGATGTACAGCAAGGTGGTGGCTGGTTTGTGGTGCACTGCCGTCAGCAGTTCTTCTGCGCGGCGCAAGGACCGCTGTGGCGGCGTGATGGTCGCCAGCAGCTGGCCGGGCGCCTGAGCGAGCATGGGATCGGCTACTGGCGTGGCGAGCCGGTGTTCGTGGTGGAGCTTGATGAGGTGCGGGAGACGCCGCTGCCCGGGGGGCACTGGAAGGGCTTGCGCCAGTTTCTGGTCGAGGGCGATCTGCCGACCTTCCGTCTTCTGGGCTATGCCGCGCAGATCGCGACCTGGGCGCGGCAGCATCGTTTCTGTGGCAGCTGTGGCGTGGTCCTGCAGCCGCTGGGCCGGGAGCGGGCGATGGCCTGTCCGAGCTGCCGGGCACATTTCTATCCAAGGCTGTCGCCGAGCATCATCGTGCTGGTGACCCGCGGCGATCATCTGCTGCTGGCTCGCTCGCCGCGCTTTGCCAATGGCATGTACAGCACACTGGCCGGCTTTGTCGAACCGGGTGAATCGATCGAGGCCTGTGTGCATCGCGAGGTGGCGGAGGAGGTGGCGGTGGGTGTTGAGAATCTGCGTTACGTGACCAGCCAGAGCTGGCCGTTTCCCCACTCGCTGATGCTGGGATTTCATGCCGACTATGCCGGCGGCGAGATCATCGTGCAGCCGGAGGAGATCGTCGATGCTGGCTGGTTCGCCCTTGATGAGCTGCCGCTGCTGCCGCCGCCCGGTTCGATTTCCCGCTATCTGATCGATCTGTACATCGCCCAGCGTCTGGGTCGTGACGCGCCACCGTTGCCGCCATGAAGTGAAGAGCCATTTGGCAGACAAATGAAAACCCCGGCGCATGCGCCGGGGTTTTTTACACCTTGAGATGGCGGGCGAGCCCGCCATCTCGAACCGGTTCTTAGTGGAACTGGTTCATGGTGTTGTCTTTACCGGAGGCCTTCAGAGCGGCCTCGCCAGCAAAGTATTCCTTATGATTGTCACCGATGTCGGAGCCAGCCATGTTCTGGTGCTTGACGCAGGCGATGCCCTGACGCAGTTCTTCACGCTGCACGCCTTTGACGTAGGCCAGCATGCCCAGGTCGGCGAAGTAGCCCTTGGCCAGGTTGTCGGTGGACAGGGCGGCAGTGTGGTAGGTCGGCAGGGTGATCAGGTGGTGGAAGATACCGGCTTCGCGAGAGGCATCCTTCTGGAAGCTCTGGATGCGGGCGTCGGCTTCGTCACACAGCTCGGTACCGTCGTAGTCGGCGCTCATCAGGCGGGCGCGGTCGTACTTGGATACGTCTTTGCCGGCTGCTGCCCAGTCGTCGAACACTTGCTGACGGAAGTTCAGGGTCCAGTTGAAGCTTGGGCTGTTGTTGTACACCAGCTTGGCATCTGGAACTTCTTTACGGATCTCGTTCACCATTTCAGCGATCTGGCCAACGTGAGGCTTCTCGGTTTCGATCCACAGCAGGTCAGCACCGTTTTTCAGAGAGGTGATGCAGTCCAGCACAACGCGGTCGATACCGGTGCCTTCACGGAACTGGAACAGGCCGCTGGCCAGACGGGCAGGCTTCAGCAGTTTGCCGTTGGCCTTGATGACCACGTCACCGTTGGCAATGTCGTCGGCGCTGTTGATGTACTCACCAGCCAGGAAGCTGTTGTACTGGTCGCCCAGGTCGCCCGGCTCGTTGGTTACGGCGATCTGCTTGGTCAGGCCGGCACCCAGGGAGTCGGTACGGGCAACGATGATGCCGTTGTCCACGCCCAGTTCCAGGAAGGCATAACGCAGAGCGTTGATTTTGGCCAGGAAGTCAGCGTGTGGAACGGTTACTTTACCGTCCTGGTGACCACATTGCTTCTCGTCGGAAACCTGGTTTTCGATCTGCAGTGCGCAAGCACCAGCTTCGATCATCTGCTTAGCCATCAGGTAAGTTGCTTCTTCGTTACCGAAGCCGGCGTCGATGTCGGCGATGATGGGCACAACGTGGGTTTCAAAGTTTTCGATCTGGTCCAGCAGCTTGGCTTCTTCAGCCTTGTCACCGGCCTTGCGGGCTTTGTCCAGAGCGGTGAACAGCATGTCCAGCTCGCGGGTGTCAGCCTGACGCAGGAAGGTGTACAGCTCTTCGATCAGGTGGGCAACGGAGTTCTTTTCGTGCATGGACTGGTCAGGCAGCGGACCGAACTCGGAGCGCAGGGCAGCAACCATCCAGCCGGACAGGTACAGGTAGCGCTTGTTGGTGG
>CAZFFB010000245.1:0-3631 GCA_964517735.1 uncultured Pseudomonas sp. | reverse complement strand
GCACCCGCGGCATGCGGCTGGTGGCGAGCGACCTGCCGCCCTTCGTGCCGGCCGGGCGCGACCGGGACTCAAGGCGATTCTGGAAGTGGCCGGCAAGCGCGCCGAGCGTATTGGCTCCACCGATCTGGGTTTCATCCTCGGTCCGCGCCTGAATGCCGCGGGCCGCCTGGATGACATGAGTCTGGGCATCGAATGCCTGCTGTGCGATGACGAGGCGCTGGTGCGTGACATGGCGCAGCAACTCGATGAGCTGAACAGGGACCGCAAGGCCATTGAACAGGGCATGCAGCGCGAGGCGCTGGCGCAGCTCCGTGATCTCAGTCTGGAAGACATGCCGTTCGGCCTGTGCCTGTTCGATGCCGACTGGCACCAGGGGGTGATCGGCATCCTCGCCTCGCGCCTCAAGGAGCGCTATCACCGGCCGGTGATCGCCTTTGCCGACGCCGGTGACGGTCAGCTCAAGGGCTCGGCGCGCTCGATTCCAGGCTTTCACATCCGCGATGCGCTGGATGCGGTGGCAGCAGGCCATCCGGGGCTGATCAGCAAGTTCGGCGGTCATGCCATGGCGGCTGGGCTGTCGTTACCGGCAGCGCATTTTGCAGCGTTTGCCGCAGCCTTCGATGCCGAGGTGCGCCGCCAGCTGGTCGAGGAGGATCTTGCCGGGCGGCTGCTCACCGATGGCACACTGGCTGGCGAGGAGTTCCATCTGGAGCTGGCCCATCAGCTGCGCCAGGCCGGCCCCTGGGGGCAGCATTTCCCTGAGCCGCTGTTTCATGGCCACTTCGAGATCATCCAGCAGCGCCTGGTCGGCGAGCGCCATCTGAAACTGGTGCTCAAGCCTGAGGAGGGTGGCCCGACCCTGGATGCGATCGCCTTCAACATCGATCGCGAGCGCTGGCCCAACCCCAACATCCGCTGGGTCGAGATGGCCTACAAGCTGGATGTCAACGAGTACCGCGGTCAGGAGAGTGTGCAGCTGCTGGTGGTGCACCTTGAGCCGCGCTGAGGGCGCTTGGGTGCTTGAATCGGTACGCCTGCGGCGCCATATCGGCGTGCAGACTCGATGGCCGATCTGTGGAGCCCTGTCATGATCCAGCTGTTCCAGCCCCTCACCCTGCGTGAGGTCACCTTGCCCAATCGCATCGTCGTATCGCCGATGTGCCAGTACAGCGCCCGTGACGGACTGGCCAATGACTGGCATCTGGTGCACCTGGGCAGCCGGGCCAGCGGCGGGGCCGGGCTGATCATCTTCGAAGCCACGGCGGTCAGCCCCGAGGGGCGGATCAGCCCGCAGTGCCTGGGCCTCTGGAGTGACCAGCAGATCGAGCCCCTGCGGCGCATCACCCGCTTTTTGCAAAGCCAGGGCTCGGTGCCCGGCATTCAGCTGGCCCACGCCGGGCGCAAGGCCGGTTGCTGGCGCCCCTGGGACAGCCAGCGCGGTTCGGTGCCGCTGGAGCAGGGCGGCTGGACACCGCTGGCCCCCTCGGCGCTGCCCTTTGATGCCAGCCACCATACCCCTCAGGCGATGAGCCATGGGCAGATCCGCACGCTGATCGAGGATTTTGTCCGCGCCACCGAGCGGGCGCTGGCCGCCGGTTTTGAGGTGATCGAGCTGCATGCCGCCCATGGTTATCTGCTGCACCAGTTCCTCTCGCCGCTGAGCAATCAGCGCGAGGATGAGTATGGCGGCAGTTTCGACAACCGCATCCGTCTGCTGCTCGAGGTGACGGCGGCGGTGCGCGCCGTGCTGTCCGAGGGGCTGCCGCTGCTGGTGCGCCTGTCGGCCACCGACTGGCTGGATGGGGGCTGGAGCGAAACCGAGACGGTCGCACTCAGCGCCCGGCTCAAGGCGCTGGGGGTGGATCTGATCGATGTCTCCTCCGGTGGCCTGGCACCGTCGGCGCAGATTCCGACAGGCCCGGGCTATCAGACGCGCTTTGCCGAGCGGGTCCGCCGCGAGGCCGGGATCGCCACCGGGGCGGTGGGACTGATCACAGAGCCTGCCCAGGCCGAGCATATCCTGCGTACCGAGCAGGCGGATCTGGTGCTGCTGGCCCGCGAGCTGCTGCGTGACCCCAACTGGCCGCTGCATGCGGCCGAGGCCCTCGGCCATTGCATGGCCTGGCCTGCGCAGTATGTACGCGCCGCGCGCCGTGATACGCCGTTCCGTGATCTGCTGGTGGAGCTGGACTGAGCCGCCGGCCCCTGGCCCATGCGTGCGGGCGACCTGCGCTGGCCCCTTCCTTTCAAGGAGATGTATCGATGGATACTCGCTGCTCAAGGCCGCCCCCGGTCTGCTCGGTCAGTCATCCTCCCGCACGCCAGCCGCCCCGAAGCCCGCACGCAGCAAAGAGGCGCTGGGCGGTCTGCTTGGCGGTGCCGGTGGCGGGGCATTGGCGGGCAGCGTGGTCAGTCTGCTGCTGGGCAGCAAGAAGGCCCGCAAATACGGGGGCAAGGCGCTGACCTATGGCGGCCTGGCCGCCTTGGGCGTGATGGCCTGGAAAGCCTACGGCAACTGGCAGAAGCAGCAGAGCGCTGGCGCGGTGCATGAGCCACGGACCATCGACCGCCTGCCGGCGCCGCAAGCCGAGCAGCACAGCCATGCGATCCTTCGTGCGCTGATCGCTGCGGCCAAGGCCGATGGGCATATCGATGCGCGTGAGCGTGAACTGATCGATGCCGAGGTGGCGCGCCTGAGTGGTGATGCCCAGCTGCTGCGCTGGATCGATGACGAGCTCAACCAGCCGCTCGATCCGGCCGCGGTGGCCCGCGCCGCGCAGACCCCGGAAATGGCCGCGGAGATGTTCCTCGCCAGCCTGCTGGTGATCGATGAGCAGAACTTCATGGAGCGCAGCTACCTCGACGAGCTGGCCCGCCAGCTGCGCCTCGACCCGGCGCTGCGCAGCGAGCTGGAGCGGCAGGTGCGCGAGGCGCAGTAGCGCGCTCAGCCGGCGTCGCGGTATTCCGCCAGCTCGCCGAGGCGCTGGGCGAGGAACTCCACCAGCTGGCGCACCTTGGGCGACAGATTGCGCTGCGGCGGATGCAGCGCCCACACCGCGGTATCCGGCGGCCGGTGCTGCTCGAGCAGGGCCACCAGCGCGCCGCTGGCGAGGTGCTCGCGCACGTAGTAGTCGGGCAGCTGGCACAGGCCGAAGCCGCGCAGTGCGGCGTCGAGTACCGCGGCGCCGCTGTTGCAGCGCCAGTTGCCCTGCACGCGCAGCTGGGTTTCCGCGCCGCCCTCGGCGAAGCTCCACAGGTCGCTGCTGCCGATCAGGCAGTTGTGCCGGGCCAGCTCGGCGAGGCGCTGCGGCGCGCCGCAGCGCGCAACATAGGCCGGTGCGGCGCACAGGTACATCTCGCGCGGCGCCAGGCGGGTCGCCACCAGGCGCTCATCGCCCAGGCGGCCGAGGCGGATGGCCAGGTCGAGGCCCTCGTGGAGCAGGTCGAGGGGACGGTTGCTCAGCTGGATGTCGACGCTCAGCTGCGGGTGCAGGGTCATGAACTGGTTGACCAGCGGCACCACGAAGCGCTCGCCGTAGGCCACCGCGCAGGTCATGCGCAGCAGGCCCTTGGGCTCGGCGGACAGGTCGCTGACCGCCCGCCAGGCCTCATCGCGGGCAACGATCAGGTG
>CAZFFB010000244.1:0-3636 GCA_964517735.1 uncultured Pseudomonas sp. | reverse complement strand
CAGCTTGCCGCTCGGCAACTGCTCGCGCTGGCGGCCGCGCAGTTGCCAGAGTTCCTGAGCCAGCTCCTGGTAGACGGTGTCCGCCTCCGCCGAGCGACAGTATTCCAGATAGGCATCATCGCCCCAGGCCTCCACCGGCTTGCCGACCAGCACGCACTGATGATCGCCCCGGCAAGTGCACTGGGTCTCACGGAACACGATGAAGCGGCGGAAGAAGCGGGTGACATATCCGGAGGCGTAACCGGCCAGCGTCCAGCAGGCGGTGTCCTCACCGATGCCGTAGTGCTGCAGGTGGGACTCGGCTTCCCAGGAATTTTCACAGATCACCTCGCCGAAGAAGGTGCCCTGCTCCCAGTCGATCTTCGCCTCGGTGATGGTCGATTTGACCAGCCCCTCGAAGGCATGCAGCTCCGGGCCGATCTGGAACACATCGTAGTTGTCGCCCTCGCCGAGCAGCTTGGAGGCGCGCTCGGCGTCCTCCTGCCCGGCGGCAAACCCCATACGAAACAGCAGGCCGTGGGCGCGCTTGGCGCCCAGCGAGTCGATCAGGTCGCGGCGCAGGGCGCCGAGCGCCTTGGCGTGCAAGAGCAGCATGCGGCTCTCGTCGAGCCAGATCTGCCCATCGTCGATATTGAAGCGCAAGCGCGAGCGCAGGTTGAAGCGCTCCAGCGAGCGTTGTTCTGTCATGGTCGATCCCCTCTGGCCGGCTCGCGAACCTTCTGGGCAGACGGGTGGAGGGGCACGCCTGCACGCCGCAAGACGATGACGCGCCCCCTTCTGCCCGGTTCTTGGCCGGCTTTGTCTTGTTGAAGCCCTCACAGAGTGCGGGCGGACAGTAACTTACGCGACTGCCCGCCCGCCGGCCACCACGAAACGATCAGGCCGAAGCCACCTGCCGTGGACGCAGCAGGAAGTGCGCCAGCGCCGGCAGCAGGAACAGCGCACCCAGCATGTTCCAGACAAACATGAAGGCCAGCAGGATGCCCATGTCCGCCTGGAACTTGATCGGCGACCAGGCCCAGGTCGCGACCGCCAGCCCCAGGGTGATGCCGGTCAGCACCACCACCTTGCCGGTCGAGACCAGCGCCCGGTAGTAGGCCTCGGACAGCGACTTGCCCTCACGCAGGCGCACCAGCGTCACGCTGAGGATGTACAGCGCATAGTCCACGCCAATCCCGGCGCCCAGAGCGATCACCGGCAAGGTGGCGACCTTGACGCCGATGTTCAGCCAGACCATCAGCGCCTGGCAGAGCAGCGAGGTGATCATCAGCGGCACCACCGCGCAGACCACCGCCTGCCAGGAGCGGAAGGTGATGAAGGCCAGAATGATCACCGCGGCATACACCAGAATCAGCATGTCGCGATTGGCCTTCTCCACCACGATGTTGGTGGCCGCCTCGATGCCGGCGTTACCGGCGGCGTTGAGGAAGCGCAGGTCCGCGCTGCCGTACTGGGCATCGAAGCGCTCCACGGTCTGCACCACGCTGGCCAGGGTGTCGGCCTTGTGGTCCTTGAGGTAGGCGTAGATGGTCAGCAGGTCGCAGTTCTGGTTGAACATCTCGCGCGGGGCGCGGGTGATGATCGCGTTGAGCATGTCCTGCGAGCGCGGCATCTCGAACCACTTGAGGCTGCCCTCGTTCATCCCGGCGTTGGCCACCTTGGCCAGGCCCGCCAGCGAACTGGTGCCCTCCACGCCCGGCAGCTGCTGCAGCTCACGCTCCAGCGCATCCACCGCCCGCAGGGTGCTGTAGTGGGCACAGGCGTACTGCGGGGTCTTGACCATGACGATGAACACGTCACTGCTGGCGGCGTAGTTGGCGCCCATGAAGGCGTTGTCGAGGTTGTAGCGCGAGTCGGCGCGCAGCTCCGGCGCCCCCGGGTTGGTATCCCCGACGCGGATCTGCGAGCCCACGCTCAGCCCCAGCACAGTCAGCCCAGCGCCGACCAGCAGGCCGATACTCGCCCATTTGCGCTGGGTGAACTGATCGAGGAAGGCCCAGAACGGATGGCGCTGGTGGCCACTGTCAGCGGCCTCGAGCTTCTCGATACGCTGGCTGCGCTCGGCCGCCGCGGCGCTGACGCCCAGATACGACAGCAGGATCGGCAGGAGGATCAGGTTAGTGATGATCAGGGTCGCCACCCCAAGGCTTGCGGTGATCGCCAGATCCTGAATCACCGGAATGTCGATCACCATCAGCACCGCAAAGCCGATGGCATCGGTGATCAGAGCGACCATGCCGGTGATGAACAGCCGGCGGAAGGTAAAGCGCGCCGCGATCAGCTTGTGGGTACCACGGCCGATCGCCTGCATGATGCCGTTCATCTTCTGCGCGCCGTGGCTCATGCCGATGGCAAACACCACGAAGGGCACCAGGATCGAGTACGGATCCAGCTCATAGCCCAGGGTCGGCAGCAGGCCGAACAGCCAGACCACCGCGGTCAGCGAGCAGAACATCACCAGCAGGGTGCTGCGCAGGCAGCGGGTGTACCAGTAGAGCAGCACGGTGCAGATGGCGATGGCCGCGGCGAAGAACACCAGCACCTGCTGCAGGCCGTCGATCAGGTCGCCGACCACCTTGGCGAAGCCGGTGATGTGGATGTCGACCTTGTCCGACTGGTACTTGGCGCGCAGTGCCTCGAGGCGCTGCGACAGCGCGTGGTAGTCGATGCGCTCGCCGGTCTCGGCGATGCGCTCCTGCAGCGGCAGCAGGATGATGCTGGAGCGGTAGTTCTCCGCCACCAGCTGGCCGATCTCGCCGGAGCGCTCGACGTTGATGCGCACCTGCTCGAGGCTTTCGGGCGAGCCGTCGTAGTCGTCGGGGATCACCGGGCCGCCGTCCAGGCCATCCTCGGTGACCCCGGTCCAGCGCACCGCCGGCGCCCACAGCGACTTCATGTACGGGCGATCGACCCCGGGCAGCAGGAACAGCTCGTCGCTGAGCTTGCGCACGGTGTCGAGGTACTCGGCGTCGAAGATGTCGCCATCGCGGGCGGCCACCGCGATGCGCAGGCTGTTGCCGCCCCCGGCCAGCTGCTTGCGGTTGTCGAAGAAGTTGACGATGTACGGGTGGCTGGTGGGGATCATCTTGTCGAACGCCGCATTCAGCGACAGTCCGAGCGCCTGGTAGCCGAGCACCAGGGTGGTGACCAGACAGAGCAGCAGCACCGCGGGGCGGTTGTTGAACAGCAGCCGCTCAAGCAGCGAGCCGGAGCGGCGGTCGAACGACTGCACGTCACGGATCACCGCTTCGTGGCCAATGGACTGGACGTGACTCATCTCATTTGACTCCCGCAACAATGGCATCCGGCTCGACGCGGGTCAGCCCGCGCGCGCTGGAAATGATCAGAGCCCCGTCTGACGCCTCGGTCAGGCCGGTCAGCCCGGTGCCCGCCTCAACCGCCAGCGCGCTGAAATGCTGGCCCTCGTCGGTGCTGCGCAGCAGGCGGCCACTCTCGTCCGCCAGCAGCAGCGAGCCATCGCGCATCCGGTAACCGGCGCTGAGGGTCACCGGCTGGCCGATCTCCACCTGCTGCCAGGTGGTCCCGCCGTCGGTGCTGCGCCAGACATTGCCGCGCAGGCCATAGGCCAGCAGCGCCGCGCCGCGCAGCGCCAGGGCGCCGAAGAAGGTGCCGATA
>CAZFFB010000243.1:0-3640 GCA_964517735.1 uncultured Pseudomonas sp. | reverse complement strand
CTCAACCTGCGCGACCACCTGCGCCACGTCCGCGCCCTGGCTGATCTGCAAGCACGCGAAGCAGGGGGTGCCCAATGAGCCGCGCCGATCTGGCTTTCCGCTGTGGCGACCGCCTTATCAGCGCCGGCATGGGGCTGGATACCCTCGCTGATCTGCTGGGGGCGGACGGTTCGGAGCATCACCTGAGCCAAGCCGACCGCACCGGCCTGCTTCACGCCGTGCGCGCCCTGGCCGAACTGGTGACTGACAAGGGGTTCGCCCTGGCCGAAGCCTTCGAGCCGCTGCCGGCGACTGCCGGCCAGCAGGCCGTCGAAGACCTCAACATGGCGCTGGCTGCCACCAGCAAGGCCACCGCCAAGCGCAAGGGGGTGGAGCAATGAACCGCGCCCCCACCATCGCCCGCGACGGCCTGGACGCCATCGAGTACGCCAAGGAACACGCCCGCTGGCTGTCCGCGCTGACCGTGACCATTCAGGAGCAGGTCGGGCATGGCATGGCTATCGCCGCTGTCGAGCGTGTCCGCGCCCTTGCCGGCCTCGCCCAGTACCTTGCAGACGACTGCGCCGGCTACCTGTGCAGCGAAGGCGAGCGCCTGACCCGCGAGCTTGACGCCGCCGACGCCGAGTCGCTGGCCGCCGCAGACCTGGACGCGGCCCTGTCCGCCGCCACCGCACCGCGCAAGCGCACGCCGAAAGAGGGCTGACCCATGACCGATCTTCAACGCTGCCAGCAGGCGGCGACGGCCCCGGCTTGGCCGGAGAAAGCCACCCTGTCGCTGGCGCTCGCCATCATCCACCAGACCGAGCGGGAGGCCCGCCATGACTGATCCCGTGACCCTGTTCCGCGACGCCCTGCAAGATGCCTTCGGCGCACTCGACTGGCTGCCGATCCCGGACGGCAAGATTCAACGCTTCCACGTCCCCGGCGACCGTACCGGCAGCCGCAATGGCTGGTACATCCTTTTCTTGGACGGCATCGCCAGTGGCGCGTTCGGCAGCTGGAAGGCCAGCGGCTCGCAGACCTGGAGCAGCCGCAAGCCCGCCGATCACCTGGAAGCGCAACTGATCGCCCAGCGCATCGAGCAGGCCCGGCGCCAGCGCGAAGCCGAGCAGCAGCAGCGCCAGCAGGTCGCCGCCGTCGAGGCCACCGGGCTGTGGGCGGTCGCTGATCCTGCCGACCCCGGCCACCCCTACCTGCGCCGCAAGGGCTGCCAGCCGCACAACCTGCGCCAGCTGGGTGACGTGCTGCTGGTGCCGCTGTACCTGGGGCGCCAGCTGGTGAACCTGCAACGCATCCACCCGGACGGCACCAAGCGATTCATGCCCGGTGGCCGCG
This sequence comes from uncultured Pseudomonas sp., assembly GCA_964517735.1. Classification (GTDB taxonomy): domain Bacteria; phylum Pseudomonadota; class Gammaproteobacteria; order Pseudomonadales; family Pseudomonadaceae; genus Geopseudomonas. Next base: position 2,305 of record CAZFFB010000243.1, on the reverse strand, counting down.
TGGCTGGCGCGTACAGCCCGCTGGGGGCGCGTCTGGAGCCTGGCCAGCCCATCTACATCTGCGAGGGCTGGGCGACCGGGGCGACGATCCACGAAGCCAAGGATGCCGCCGTGGCCTGCGCCATGAATGCCGGCAACCTGCTGCCCGTGGGCGACCGCCTGCGCCTGGCCTACCCGGAAAACCCGCTGATCGTGGCCGGCGACGATGACCGCCAGACCGAGGGCAACCCCGGACGCACTGCCGCCACCCGCGCCGCCAGCGTGCTGGGCTGTGGGCTGATCTTCCCGCCCTGGAGCGGTGCCGAGCCGCTGGAACTGACCGACTTCAACGACCTGCGCCAATGGCGGGAGGCGAACCAATGACCGTAGCCGAGCTGATCCCCGAGGCCCTGCCGGCCTGCCCCGAGCCGCTGCCGCTGCTGCCGGATATGGAGACCGCCGCACCCTACCCGCTGGCCGCCCTAGGTGACCTGCTGGGAGGCGCTGCCGCGGCCATCATCGAGGCCGTACAGGTGCCCGACGCGCTGGCCGCGCAGTCCGTCCTGGCAGCAGCGGCGATGGCCGCACAGCCACACGCCAATGCGCAGCGGGCTGGCCAGCTGATCCCGCTGGCCCTGTTTGCCCTGACTGTTGCCGAGTCTGGCGACCGCAAGACCGCCGCGGACCGGCTGGCGCTGCGTGCCCACCATGACCGCCAGCGTCAGCTTCTGGAAGTCTACAAGGCGGAGGCGAAGGAGTACCGCGACAAGCGTGACGCCTACCAGCGCTGCCGCGCGCAGGTGCTGGAAAAGGCCAAGGGCAGCCCCGAGGCCGTGGCCCGCGAACTGTCCTACCTGGAGGAGCCATCGCCACCGCTGTTGCCGTACATCCTGGCTGAAGAACCGACCCTCGAGGGTCTGCAAAAGTCCCTGTTGCACGGCCAGCCCTCGCAGGGGCTGTTCAGCGACGAAGGCGGGCAGTTCTTCGGCGGGCACGCCAGCAAGCCCGAAAACATGCTCAAGAGCGTTGCCGGCCTGTCGAAGCTGTGGGACGGGGCGCCGATCACCCGCACCCGTGCCGCCGAGGGTGAGAGCGCATCCCGCAGCGGTTGCCGCCTGAGCGCCCACCTGATGATTCAACCCATCGTCGCGCAGGACGTGCTGGCCAACCCGATAATGCAGGGGCAGGGCTTTCTGGCGCGCTTCCTGGTGGCCTGGCCGCAGTCGCTCGCCGGCAGTCGCTTCTACCGTGACGCCGACCCGTCGAGGGATGCCCGCCTTGGGCGCTACTGGCAGCGCATGGCCCGCCTGCTGGCGCTGGATCCGCCCGTGGATGAGGGCGGCGAGCTGGCGCCCCCGGCGCTGCCCCTGGAGCGCGACGCGCTGGCCGCGTGGATCGCCACCCATGACGCCATCGAGGCCGAACTAGGCAAGGGTGGCGACCTGCAAGAGATCAAGCCGACCGCCGCCAAGGGTGGGGAAAACGTGCTGCGCATCGCTGGCGTGCTGGCGGTCATCGAGGAGGCCGGCGCCATCACCCGGCCAATCGTCGAGCGCGCCGCCGTCCTGGTGCGCTGGTATCTCGCCGAAGCCCTGCGCCTGACCAACCCGGCCAAGGCCGACCCGCGCCTGATCCAAGCCCAACGGCTGTTCGACTGGCTGGGCGCCAACGGCTGGGAGAGCTTCGAGGCGCGCACCCTGCAACGGGAGGGGCCGCGCTTCGCCCGCAAGAGCGCCGCCCAGCGTGACCAACTGCTGGCCGTGCTGGTGGAGCATCACCACCTACTGAGCAGCGACGGCAAGCACTTCCGTATCAACCCGGTGGCGACAACGGCGACAACGGCGACAAAGCCCGAGCAGCAGGGCGCCGGACATGGCGACAACCTGGCGACATGCGGCGACAAACCGCGCCTGTCGCCATCTGTCGCCACCCTGTCGCCAGCCGCAGCGCCAGCAGTTCCGGGGGCTGTCGCCGTTGTCGCCACTGTCGCCACCCCGCCGAAGTTCGGGGGTGAGCTATGACCGCCGCCGAACTGCTGAGCCTGGCCAGCGCCGAAGGGGTGGCGCTGGCGCTGGTGGGCAACCGCCTGACCTGGACGGCCAACCGCCCGCCGCCCGCCGCGCTGCTGGCCGGCCTGGCGGCGCACAAGGGGGAAATCATCGCCGCCCTGAGCGCCGCGAATGACGCCACGCACGAACCCACCCGCAACGCCTGGACAGTCACCCGCAACGGGGCACCGATCTGCCGCATGGTCGGCCAGCCGATGACCCGCCCCGAAGCCCTGGCCGCCGCCCGCTGGCGCTGGCCTGAAGCCGACATTCTGGAGA
>CAZFFB010000242.1:0-3642 GCA_964517735.1 uncultured Pseudomonas sp. | reverse complement strand
TGCCTGCTACGACGCACCCTGCCAGCTCAATCTCGGCAGCGCCGAAGGGATCGCGCGCGGCGCCTCGAAGGTGCCGGTGTACAACGGCACGCGCACTGCTGCCGAGGCAACCAGCCGGCTGTTCGTCGATGCGCCGGATGCGCCAGGCTGGCGCGCCCGTGGTTTTCATTCGGTGCTCGACGGCGGTCAGGCGGCACTGCTGGCGCGCATGCTCGAACTGGGCCGCGCCGAGGCGCCGCTGCCTGGGGCAAAACTTGCGGCGGATCTGGACATCGGCATCTACCGCAATAACCAGTGCCCGACGCCTGCAGAGTTTGACGATTTCGCCCGCAAGCATCCGGGCGCCGGGATGCCGTTTGCGGTCAGCGGTCTGAGCGATGCCGAGTACCGCATCCTGCGCCAGTGGCTGGCCGAAGGTGCGCGGCTGGATGGCGAGCCGCGCCGCGCCAATGCCTCGGAGGCGGCACAGATCGCCGCCTGGGAGGCGCTGTTCAACCGCCCCGGCGCCCGCGAGCAGCTGGTGGCGCGCTGGCTGTACGAGCATCTGTTTCTCGCCCACCTGCACTTTGATCGGGGCGCCAGCGGCAGCTTCTTCGAGCTGGTGCGCTCGCGCACGCCAAGCGGCGAGGCGCTTGATGTGATCGCTACCCGGCGGCCCAATGACGACCCCGGCACGCGCTTCTTCTACCGCCTGCGGCCGATCCAGGGGGTGATCGTGCACAAGACCCACATCACCTACGCGCTGAACCCCGGCAAGCTGGCGCGCATCGAGGCGCTGTTCTTCGCCGGCGACTGGGTGGCAGAGGCGCTGCCCGGCTACGGCCCGCAGCGCCGCGCCAATCCGTTCGACACCTTCGCGGCGATTCCCGCCGAGGCGCGCTATCGCTTCATGCTGGATGACGCCGAGTACTTCGTGCGCACCTTCATCCGCGGCCCGGTGTGCCGCGGGCAGATCGCCACCGACGTGATCCGCGACCAGTTCTGGACGCTGTTTCAGGCGCCGGAGCATGACCTCTACCTGCGCGATGCCCAGTACCGCGAACGGGTCACCCCGCTGCTGGCGCTGCCCGGGCAGGAGGATGATCTGGCGCGCCTGCCGTTGGTCTGGCGCGATTACCGGCGCAAGCAGGCGGCTTATGAGCGGGTACGGCGCGAGGCCTATTCCCACCAGCCGTACCCGAGCTGGTCGCACATCTGGGCCGGCAACGACAACGCGCTGCTGAGCATCTTCCGCCAGCACGACAGTGCCTCGGTGCGCAAGGGGCTGATCGGTGCGCTGCCGCAGACGCTCTGGTGGCTGGACTTCCCGCTGCTGGAGCGCACCTATTACCAGCTGGTGGTCAACTTTGACGTGTTCGGCAATGTCTCCCATCAGGCGCAGACCCGCCTGTACTTTGACCTGATCCGCAACGGCGCGGAGCAGAACTTCCTGCGCCTGATGCCGCCAGACGCGCGTGCGCCGCTGCTGCGTGACTGGTATCAGTACAGTGGCCGACTCAAGCTGTGGCTGAACTACGAGCGCATCGACAGCAAAACCCCAAGCGGCCTGAACCTGGCGGCAGAGGACCCTAAAGGCGCGTTCGTCGAGCAATTGCTGGCGCGCTACGGCACCCTCAACGCGCGGCCCGATCCCCTCAATCGCTGCCACGACGGGCGTTGCTATCGCCCGGATGCCGCACCCGGGCAGCAGCAGGTCGATCAGCAGCTGAGCAGACTGGCGGCCCGGCCACTGGCCCAGCTGCCAGCCATGGCCTTCCTGCCCGAGGTCACCTTGCTGCGGGTGCGCTTTGATGGGGGCGGGCGCGAGGTCTACAGCCTGCTGCGCAACCGGGCGCACAGCAACGTGGCGTTCATTCTGGGTGAGTCGCTGCGCTATCAGCCCGAACGCGACACCCTGACCTTGTGGCCGGAGGTGCTGAGCAGTTATCCGAATTTTCTGTTCGACCTGCGCGAGGGGGAGGTGGCAGCGTTTGTGGCTTCGCTCCAGCAGGCCCGCAGTGCTGAGGATTTCGAGCGCATCGTGCTGCGCTGGGGTGTACGGCGCAGCGAGGCGCGTTTCTGGCCGCTGTTTCATGACCTGAGCGAGCACATCCGCGAGCGTGAACCGCTGGAAGCGGGAGTGCTGGACATGAGCCGTTATCAGAACCTGTGATCTGGCAGGGGAGCGCTGTGCCCTAGCGCGGTGCAGGTCGGCAGGGCGCTCTTATTCCGACTAAATCGCTAGGACTTCATCCTCGTCCCGGCATCGCGTACACTGCGCGCACGTTTGCGAGGAGCTACCATGAGCGCCATCACCTTTACAGAATCCGCCCAGGACTACCTGGGCGATCTGCTGTCCAAGCAGGACACCCCGGGAATAGGCATTCGCGTGTTCATCACCCAGCCGGGTACCCAGTATGCAGAAACCTGCATCGCCTACTGCAAGCCCCACGAAGTGAAGCCCGATGACAGCGCGCTGGGTCTCAAGACCTTCACCGCCTGGCTGGACGCGGTGAGCATTCCCTTCCTTGAGGATGCCGTGGTTGACTACGCCACCGACCGCATGGGTGGCCAGCTGACCATCAAGGCACCCAATGCCAAGGTGCCGATGATCAAGGACGACAGCCCGCTGCCCGAGCGCATCAACTACTACCTGCAGACCGAGGTCAATCCGGGGCTGGCCAGCCATGGCGGTAACGTCAGTCTGGTCGATATCGACGACGAAGGCGTGGCAATCCTGCGCTTTGGCGGCGGCTGCCAGGGCTGCGGCATGGTCGACATGACCCTCAAGGATGGCGTCGAGAAGACCCTGATGGAGCGCATTCCCGAGCTTAAGGGCGTGCGCGACGTCACCGATCACAGCAACAAGGAAAACGCCTATTACTGAGTGACAGGCGGTGAGGGAGCCAGGAGACTGGACCCGTCGCCGCACATCTGCTGCAGTAAGGCTGCCGATGGCGGACCTCAGGGTTCGCCATTTTTCTGTCTGCTACCAGGAGCATCCCATGCATCCGTTCACCGCCACCCATCCACCACAGCTTGCCTGGCTGCTCGGCCTGGCCGGGCTGATTCCGTTCATCAGCGGCGCGCTGGGCATCTGGGTGACCCCGCCTGGCTGGCGGCCCCTGGTGCTTGAGGCGCTGCTTGACTACGCCGCACTGATTCTGGCCTTCATGGGGGCCATTCATTGGGGGCTGGCCATGCGCGGCGAATCGGGCGAGCTGCGCGCCCAGCTGCAGCTGGGGCTGTCGGTGATTCCGCCGCTGCTGGGCTGGCTGGCGATTGCCTTCGGCCTGCCGGCGCTGCTTACGATTCCACTGCTGCTGCTCTCGTTTCTGGTGCTGTATCTGGCGGACCTGCGGGCCATGTCCCTTGGGCTGGCGCCGGCCTGGTACGGCCGGCTGCGCCTGCCGCTGACCCTGATCGTCAGCCTGAGCCTGCTGGTGGCCTGGGCTGGCGTATGGCGCGGCTGAGTGCCCCGCTGCCGCGACGCGGCGCCCTGCAGCCTGCTCTGGTAGCATGCCGGCTCCGCAGGGCTTGTCGCCTTGTTCGTCACGCATCGCTGCATTCGAGGAGAGAGCTGCATGGAGTTGTGGGTTGCCGTTCAGGCGCTGATATTGGGGATCGTCGAGGGTCTGACGGAGTTTCTGCCGATTTCCAGTC
>CAZFFB010000241.1:0-3672 GCA_964517735.1 uncultured Pseudomonas sp. | reverse complement strand
GCTTGCCGTTGGCGCGGTCGACCACATAGAAGAAGCCGTTGCGGTCGGCGTGGGCGGTGGCCTTGACGGTCTTGCCGGACTTGTCCTTGTAGTCGAACAGCACCAGCTCGTTGTTGCCGGAGAAGTCCCAGGCGTCGTTGGGGGTGTGCTGGTAGAACCACTTCACCTCGCCGGTGGTCGGGTCGACGCCAACCTGGCCGGAGGTGTACAGGCTGTCGTAGTCCTTGGGATCGCCGCCATCGGCGGTGCGCGCCCAGCCGTTCCAGGGCGCCGGGTTACCGGCGCCGATGATGATGGTGTTGGTTTCGGCATCGAAGCTGGCGCTCTGCCACGGCGCGCCGCCGCCCTGGCTCCAGGCTTCCTTCTTGCCGGTCGGGTGGTTGGGATCGTCCGGCCAGGAGGGTGCCTTGATGTCGCCGGTCGGGGTGCTTTCCTTGCCGTTGAGGCGGCCCATGTGGCCCTCGACGAACGGGCGCATCCAGACTTCCTCGCCGGTTTCCGGATCGCGGGCGAACAGCTGGCCGACCACGCCGAATTCGTCGCCGGAGCTGCCGTGGATCAGCAGCACCTTGCCGCTCTTGCCGTCCTTCACGATGGTCGGCGCGCCGGTCATGGTGTAGCCGGCGCCGTGGTCGCCGAACTTCTTGTTCCACACCACCTTGCCGGTATCCTTGTTCAGCGCCACGACGCGCGCGTCCAGGGTGCCGAAGTAGACCTTGTCGCCGTAGATGGCCACGCCGCGGTTGACCACGTCGCAGCACGGGCGGATGTCGTCGGGCAGGCGGTGGCTGTAGCTCCACAGGCGCTTGCCGGTCTTGGCGTCGAGGGCGAACACCCGCGAGTAGGAGCCGGTGACGTAGATCACCCCGTCATGGACCACGGCCTGGGACTCCTGGCCGCGCTGCTTTTCGTCACCGAAGGAGAACGACCAGGCCGGGGTCAGCTTGAACACGTTGTCGGCATTGACCTGGGCCAGCGGGCTGTAGCGCTGGGCGTGGGTGCCCATGCCGTACTGCAGCACGTTCTGGGTGCTGACGTGGTCGTTGGCGATGTCTTCCCAGGTCACCGGCTTGGCCATGGCCGGCACGCCGAGGCCGAGGCCGGCGGCCAGGACCAGGCAATGGATGGTGCGGCCCAGCAGGTGCGGAGTGGATGGCAGGAGCTTTGTTGTTGTCATGGGGCGGTATCCCTGATCGGTGGTGGAAGGCTGCCGCGAAGCAGCCGCTCACCCCGATGGTGGCCGCGCACCGGTTCCCCGGATAGGGAAGCCTTCCCGCGCTACTCGGGAAAAAATCCCTTTCTAAACAACGACTTGCTCTGCTACCAAGGTTCTCGTCCGAAGGCACTGCAACACTGCTTCGAAAGTCTTGTACCAAGGGAGTAGGGCGCGGACACCAAAGCAGGATACTGGCGGTGGCCGGGGCCTCCCTAAGATGCGGCCAACACACTCCCGTCCCGGAGTGCATCGCCTTGCACCGCATCTGAAACGAGGTCCCGTCATGAACAACAAGAAACTGCTGAGCGCCCTGCTGACTTCCCTGGTCCTGGGGGCCGCCACCCAGGTCCTGGCCCACGGCGACGTCACCCCGCAGGTGGTGAACACCGCCGGCCTCGAACAGCTGGGCGAGGAATGGCGCGACGAGAACCCCTACCGCAAGCCCCACGCCGACCATGATAAGGCCGTGGAGATTGGCTCCTCGGCCTATAACCAGAACTGCGCCCGCTGCCATGGCCTGGAAGCCATCTCCGGCGGCATCGCCCCCGACCTGCGCGAGCTGGAAGCCAGCATCGACGGCGACGAGTGGTTCAAGGAGCGGGTGATCAACGGCGCGGTGCGCGATGGCGCGGTGTACATGCCGCGCATGGCCGATCACCTCAGCCAGGAAGCGCTGTGGGCGATCCGCACCTACATCGAAAGCCGCGCCGAAGCGGCGCAGTAAGCCATGATGGCGCGCCTGTTCCTGCTGTTGCTGTGCCTGGTCGGGCTGGGAACGGCCCAAGCACAGGTACGTGCCTTCGACGACATCGTCGCCTCGGGCGTACTCAAGGTGGCGGTGTACGAAGACTTCCCCCCTTATAGCTTCCGCGCCGACGGCCAGGCGTGGGGCGTCGACGTCGAGCTGGCGCAGAAGCTGGCCGACAGCCAGGGCCTGGCCCTCGAACTGCTGTGGGTCGCGCCGGGCGAGAAGCTCGAAGACGACCTGCGCAATTTCGTCTGGAAGGGCCACTACCTGCGCCCGGACGTGCTGGCCGACGTGATGCTGCGGGTGCCCTACGACCGCGAGTTTTCCTACAAGCGCAACGAGCTGGGCGAGCTGGTCAACGAACTGGTGGTGATGTTCGGCCCCTACCAGCGCGAGCGCTGGCAGGTCGCCCACGACACCCGCCGGCTTGCGGAGGTGCCCAGCGTCGCGGTGTTCGGCTACCACCCGATCGGCGTCGAGCTGGAGAGCGTGCCGTCGTTCTACATGAGTTCGGTGTTCGGTGGACGGATGAGCCGCAACACCCGCCACTTCGCCAGCCCGCCGCTGGCCTTCGCCGCGATGCGCGAGGGGCAGGTCGATGCGGTGATGGCCATGCGCGGCGAGATCGACTGGCTGCTCCACGAGGCCGGCGATCCGCAGCTCAAGGCCGCCGACAACGCCTATCCGGAGATGGGGCGCCAGCAGTGGGACATCGGCATGGCGGTGCACGAGAGCAACCGCCAGCTGGCCTACGCCCTGGAGGGCGGGCTGGTCGAGCTGATCGGCGCCGGCGAACTGGCGAAGATCTACGCCCGCTACGGGCTGCGCTACGAGGTGCCGGAACTGTACGAGGGCGAGGTGCAGGCGCAGACCCGCGGCGACTGAGCGATCGCTCCCACGCTCCGCGTCCCTGTTTGCGGGCGCCGGAGCGCTATCGGTGCGCACGGCGCACCCTACACGGGAAGGAGGCAGGGAATGACGATCCGAAGCATGGGCCTGGCGCTGGGCTGGCTGCTGTTGAGCGGCCCCTTGTGGGCCGCCGAGAGCGATCCGCTGCAGTCGCCGATGTGGAGTTTCCACCAGACGCGCTTTCTCGGCGCGGCGCCCTACGAGTTCGACGAGCGGGTACGCCTGAGCGCGCCGCCGTTCGCCGAGGATGCCCGCCAGGTGCCGATCAGCATCGACGCCACGGCGCTGGGCAGCGAGGTGGTGCGCATCCTCGCCTGGGCCGAGCTCAATCCGATTCCGCAGATCTTCAGTTTCTTCCCCACGGGGCCGGTGGCGCCGCGCATCGCCCTGAGCATCCGCGTCGAGCAGGCCACGCCGATCCGCGCCGCGGTGCTGACCCGCGACGGCGTCTGGCATGTCGGCTCGACCCGCGTCGACGCCGCCGGCGGCGGCTGCACCGCGCCCAGTGCGGTGCGCGCCCAGGGCGGCTGGGAAGACCACCTCGGCGAGGTGTTCGGCGCACGCTTCCCGATGGGCGAGGGCAGCCGCCTGCGCCTGCGGGTGTCGCACCCGATGGACAACGGCCTGTCCGGCGGCATCCCCGAGTTCTTCCTCGAGCGTGCCGAGCTCCGCCGCGACGCCGGCGAGGTACTGGCCAGCCTGGAGCTGCACCCCTCGGTGAGCGAGAACCCGACCCTGACCCTGCAGCTGGGCGACCGCGCGGCCGGCCAGCGCCTGTGGCTGCGCGACAACAACGGCA
>CAZFFB010000240.1:731-3673 GCA_964517735.1 uncultured Pseudomonas sp. | reverse complement strand
CGTGTCTTGCGACCGGCAGTGCAGGGGTTCCTCACCTCCCGCGGCTACCGCGCCAGCCTGCTGTCTCTGGAGACCCTGCGGCGCCGCACGCCGCCCCCCGACGGGCGCATCCACATCGGCCATCGCGCCGCCATGGACCAGTTGCCCTACCAGCTCGATCCGGCGCGCCAGGCGCTGGCCCAGCCGCGTCAGCGCATCCTGATCGCCGACAGCGTCGGCCTCGGCAAGACCCTCGAAGCCGGCATTCTGGTCAGTGAGCTGATCGCCCGTGGGCGCGGCAAGCGCATCCTGGTGCTGGCGGTCAAATCCATGCTCAGCCAGTTCCAGCAGGAGTTCTGGAACCGCTTCACCATCCCCCTGACCCGGCTCGACTCCCAGGGCTTGCAGCGGGTGCGTAACCGCATCCCGACCAACCACAACCCGTTCCACTACTTCGACCGTTCGATCATCTCCATCGACACCCTCAAGCAGGACATCGACTACCGGCATTACCTCGAACAGGCCTACTGGGACATCATCGTCATCGACGAGGCACACAACGTCGCCGAACGCGGGACCAGCTCCCAGCGCGCGCGGCTGGCGCGGCTGCTCGCCACCCGCTCCGACACCCTGATCATGCTCTCGGCGACGCCCCACGACGGCAAGGCGGAAAGCTTCGCCAGCCTGATGAACATGCTCGATCCCACGGCCATCGCCAACCCGACGGACTACGGCGCCGAGGACTTCCGCGACAAGGGCCTGGTGATCCGCCGCTTCAAGCAGGACGTGCGCACCCAGCTCAGCCAGAACTTCCCCGAGCGCGACATCGCCACCGAGCGGGTGCCGGCCAGCCGCGTCGAGGACCACGCCTTCGATCTGCTGATAGACGCCGGCTTCCACACCCTCGACGGCAAGGGCGGTGGCCAGCTGTTCCGTACCACCCTGGAGAAGGCCCTGCTGTCCAGCCCGGCAGCCTGCGCCAGCACCATCGCCAACCGCCTCAAGCGTCTGGAGAAGCACCTCGACCAGCCCGGCGTGCGCGAGGACATCGACACCCTCAACGGCCTGCTGTCGGCAGGCGAGGCCATCGACGCCGCGCAGTTCAGCAAGTACCAGCGGCTGTGCCAACTGCTCGCAGGCAAAGGCGAGCACAGCCTCGGCTGGAGCAAGCAGGACGATGACCGCTTGGTGATCTTCACCGAAAGCATCCGCACCCTCGAATTCCTCCAGCAGCACCTGCCCGCCGACTGCGGCCTCAAGCCCGCCCAGGTCGGCGTGCTGCGCGGCGACATGCCGGACCGCGACCTGGCCGCCACCGTCGAGGCCTTCAACCAGAAGAGCAGCCCGCTGCGCCTGCTGATCTGCTCGGATGTCGCCTCCGAAGGCATCAACCTGCACCACCTCAGCCACCGGATGATCCACTTCGACATCCCCTGGTCGCTGATGGTCTTCCAGCAGCGCAACGGCCGCATCGACCGTTACGGTCAGCAGCGCCAGCCGCTGATCCGCTACCTGCTCAGCGAGAGTGCCAACCCCCGCGTGCGCGGCGATGCCCGGGTGCTGGAAATCCTCATCGACAAGGACGCCCAGGCCGGCAAGAACATCGGCGACCCCTCGGAATTCATGGGCGTCTACAGCCAGGCCGAGGAAGAGGCGCTGACCGCCAGCTTCATCGAGCGCAACGATGCCGCAGGCGATGACGACGACATCTCCGCGCTGTTCGCGGCCTTCCTCGACGATACCGGCGAGAAGAGCGAAGACAGCCTGGCCGCCTTCATCCCCGCCGCGCAGACCAGCAGCGACAGCGCCGCGCTGATCGCCAACAGCCCGCGCCTCTACGCCAGCGACCTCGACTACGCCAAGGCCGCGCTGCACTGGCTGAGCGAGGAGGGCGTCAGCCTGCAGGCGGAAAGCACCGACGACACCCTGCGCCTCACCGCACCACGCGACCTGCAGCAGCGCCTGCGCTACCTGCCCGGCGAGATCCGCCCGGACAACGACCGCTTCGTGCTCACCGCCGACAAGCAGCGCATCTACGCCGAACTCAAGCGCTGCCGCGACGAGGACAGCCCCTGGCCGGCCATCCACTACCTGTGGCCGCTGCACCCGGTGATGGAGTGGCTCGCCGACCGCGCCCTCAACGCCTTCGGTCGCCACACCGCGCCGGTGCTGCGCCTGCCCAAGCAACTGGCCGCCGACGAGCACTGGGTACTGATCCACGGCGGCTTTCCCAACCGCCGCGGCCACGTGCACATCCAGGCCTGGTGCGCCGTGCAGCTCAAGGGCGGCCAGGTGGTCGCCAGCGGCGACTTCGCCACCCTGCAGCAACACCTCAGCCTCGCCGCCCTCAGCAACCGTGGCGAGGAGGGCGACACCGCGGCCCTGCAGGCCCTGTTGCCGGCCGCCGTGCAGCACGCCCGCCAGCAACTGCAGGCTCTGCGCCTCGAGCACGAGGCGCAGAGCAACGAGCGCTTCAACCAGCAGCTCAATGAGCTGGAGCGCCTGAAACAGCGCCATCTCGGCCAGCTCGAACTCGATCTTGGCAATCTCCTGCAGGGCGTGCGCGAGCGCCGCCGCGAGGAGCGCGCCGCGCAGATCGAGCGCGTATTCGACGACTACCTCGACTGGCTGGAAAACACCCAGCTCACCGAGGACCAGCCCTACCTGCAGGTCGCCGCCGTGTTCACCGGCGCGCCTGTCAGCGCGTGACACCAGGAACGTCCCATGAACTGGATCGGCATCAGCAACGAAAACGAGTTCTACAGCCAGCACTACCTCGCCGAGATCTTCTCCGGCGACGTGCGCGGCGTACTGGAAGCCTGGAGCCAGCGCGAGGACGAGGCCCGCGAGCAGGCCCGCGCCCGTGGCGACCGGGAGCCTGACTGGCGCGCGCCCTGGTCGCGCCTCGGCAACGCCGCCCGTGACTGGCTGCTGCGCCTGAGTGAGGCCGAGCGCCTACGCGC
>CAZFFB010000240.1:0-721 GCA_964517735.1 uncultured Pseudomonas sp. | reverse complement strand
AGCTGCCGTTCGCTCCCGAACGTATGGAGCTGGAAGACGGCAGCCTGCTGCCGCTGCTCGGCGAGCTGAAATCCGCCAGCGGCGAACCGCTGTTGTGGATTCTCGAAGCCCAGGCCCTCGGCGGCGAGCTGGAGCCGGACAGCGACCCACTGAGCCTGCCGCTGCATCCCGCGCAGCTGGCCAGCCTGCCGGGGCTGGCGATGGATGCGGGCAAGGCCCACAGCGAAGCCGACAGCCCCGACTGGCAGAAACTCCTCTCCACCGTCGTCTTCACCCAGCCGCGCCCGCCGCGCTGGGTGATCCTCGCCAGCCCGCGCCCGTGGCTGCTGCTCGACCGCGCCAAGTTCGCCCAGCACCGCCTGCTGCGCTTCGACTGGAGCGAGCTGCTCACCCGCCGCGAGGCCGACACCCTCAAGGCCGTCGCCGTGCTGCTGCACCGCGAGTCCTTGCTCGACGCCAACGGCCAGAGCCTGCTCGACAGCCTCGACGAGAACGCCCACAAGCACGCCTACGGCGTCTCCGAAGACCTCAAGTACGCCCTGCGCCAGTCCATCGAGCTGCTCGGCAACGAGGCCGCCCGCCAGCTCATCGCCCAGGCCCGCGAGCAGAAGAAGGGCATCTTCAGCGGCAGCAACGAGCTGGACCCCAGCGAACTGTCGCTGGAATGCCTGCGCTACATGTACCGTCTGCTGTTCCTGTTCTACATCGAGGCGCGCCCCGA
>CAZFFB010000239.1:0-3686 GCA_964517735.1 uncultured Pseudomonas sp. | reverse complement strand
TGGCACCCTGGCGCTGCACCAGCGGCTCGGCCACGCCCAGCTCGTTGACCCGGTTGCGCACGGTGGTGAGGTTCTGCTTGATCGAATACTCGCGGATCTCGGCCAGCTTGGCAGGCGCAAGGCTCAGACGCAGCACCTGCAGCTCGTTGCGCTCAAGGCGCTGCAGTTCGAAATCAGGGAAATCACGCCGAATCAGCCGCTCGGCCTGCTCCAGCACCTGTGCATCGATAAAGCCGATCTGGATGGCTCCTTCGCTACCCGGCAGCGAGCGATAGCGCAGGCGCTCCTTGCGCAACAGGCTCTTCACCTCGCCCTCATAGACCTTCAGGCGTGCGGTGACCGCCTTGTCCATGTCCACCTCCAGCAGGAAGTGCACCCCGCCGGACAGGTCAAGACCCAGCTTCATCGGGCTGGCAGCCAGGCTGCGCAGCCAGTCGGGGGTGGTCGGCGCAAGGTTCAGGGCCACTACATAATCATCACCCAGGGCGCGGCGTACCACGTCCTTGGCCGGCAGCTGATCTTCCTGACGCGCAAGACGCACCAGGGCGCCGCGCTCGGTGAGCGTGGCCGCCTTGACCACAATGCCCGCCTCGCGCAGCGCCCGCTCGACGCGCTCGATATCCGCAGGCTCGACCTTGAGCGCCGTGCTGGCACCGCTGAGCTGGATGGCCGGATCATCCGGGTAGAGGTTGGGTGCGGAATAGACAAGGCCGAGCCCCAGCACCAGGAGGATCAGCAGGTATTTCCATAGGGGGTATTTGTTGAGCATGACACAGCCCGTATGCGACACGGGGCACATTGCGTGCCCCGTGGAGGATGGAGTTGCAGGCTCAGATCGCCTTCAGGGTGCCCTTGGGCAGCGCCGCAGCAATGGCGGCCTTCTGGATCTTCAGCTCGACGGTGTCGGAGACCTCGAGCACGACAAAATCATCAGCCACTTTGGCCACCTTGCCGGCGATACCGCCTGCGGTCACCACCTCGTCACCCTTCTGCAGGCCGGCCAGCAGGTTCTTGTGCTCCTTGGCACGCTTGGACTGCGGACGCCAGATCATCAGATAGAAGATGACCACAAAGCCGACCAGCATCACCCATTCAAAGCCGGTACCGGCAGGCGCCGCACCGGCGGTATCGGCATAGGCGGCGGGAATCAGAAAGCTCATGTACTACTCCTGTTGCAAGGTCTTGAAAGGCAGGGGATTCAGTCGAGCGGCGGGACTGGCAGGCCGCGCCGTGCATAGAAGTCGGCGACGAAGGCGGTCAATGTACCTTGGGCAATGGCATCGCGCAAACCGGCCATCAGACGCTGGTAATGGCGCAGGTTATGGATGGTATTGAGCATACTGCCCAGCATTTCGCCGCACTTGTCCAGATGGTGCAGATAGGCGCGGGAGAAGTTCTGGCAGGTATAACAATCGCAGGTCGGATCAAGCGGCGAGTCATCGTGCTTGTGTACCGCATTGCGGATCTTGATCACGCCGCTGTCAGTAAACAGATGACCGTTGCGGGCGTTGCGGGTCGGCATCACGCAGTCGAACATGTCGACGCCGCGGCGCACGCCCTCGACCAGATCCTCCGGCTTGCCGACGCCCATCAGGTAGCGCGGCTTGTCGGCCGGCAGCTGCGCCGGCAGGAAGTCGAGGATGCGGATCATGTCCTCCTTGGGCTCGCCGACCGACAGGCCACCGATCGCCAGACCATCGAAGCCGATCTCCATGAGCCCTTCGAGCGAGCGCAGACGCAGCGCCTCGTGCATGCCGCCCTGGACGATGCCAAACAGCGCCCCGGGGTTGCCCTCGTGGGCGATCTTCGAGCGTTTCGCCCAGCGCAGCGACAGCTCCATGGACTGCCGCGCGGTATCGAAGTCGGCCGGGTACGGCGTGCACTCGTCGAAGATCATCACGATGTCCGCGCCCAGCTCGCGCTGCACCTGCATCGACTCCTCAGGGCCCATGAACACCTTGGCGCCATTGACCGGCGAGGCGAAGTACACGCCCTCCTCCTTGATCTTGCGCATCGCGCCGAGGCTGAACACCTGGAAGCCGCCGGAGTCGGTGAGGATCGGCCCCTGCCACTGCATGAAGTCGTGCAGATCGCCATGAGCGCGGATCACCTCGGTGCCCGGGCGCAGCCACAGGTGGAAGGTGTTGCCCAGGATGATCTGCGCGCCGATCGCCTCGATATCGCGCGGCAGCATGCCCTTGACCGTGCCGTAGGTGCCCACCGGCATGAATGCCGGGGTCTCCACCACGCCGCGCGGGAAGGTCAGCCGGCCGCGACGGGCCTTGCCGTCGGTGGCCAGCAGCTCGAAGGACATGTGACTCATGGGGTTTCCTCGGGGCCGCGCGCGGCAGGATTGCGGGTGATGAACATGGCATCGCCATAGCTGAAGAAGCGGTAGCGCTCGGCGACTGCGGCGCGGTAGGCGGCCATGGTCTCCGGGTAGCCGGCGAAGGCCGAGACCAGCATCAGCAGCGTCGACTCGGGCAGGTGGAAGTTGGTGACCAGGGCATCGACCACGTGGAACGGCTGCCCCGGATAGAGAAAGATGTCGGTGTCGCCGGAAAACGGCCTGAGCACGCCATCGCGGGCGGCGCTTTCCAGCGAACGCACGCTGGTGGTGCCGACTGCGATCACCCGACCGCCGCGCGCCTTGCAGGCCTGTACCGCATCAACCACGTCCTGACCCACCTCAAGCCATTCGCTGTGCATGTGGTGGTCCTCGATGCGCTCGACGCGCACCGGCTGGAAGGTGCCGGCGCCGACGTGCAGGGTAACGAAGACACTGTCCACACCCTTGGCGCGGATCGCCGCGAGCAGCGCGTCGTCGAAGTGCAGCCCGGCGGTCGGGGCGGCCACCGCACCGGCCTTGGCCTTGTCCGAGTAGACGGTCTGGTAGCGCTCGCGGTCGGCCGCCTCGTCGGGGCGGTCAATGTACGGCGGCAGCGGCATATGGCCGATGCGCTCGAGCAGCGCCAGCACCGGCTCGTCAAAGCGCAGCTCGAACAGCGCATCGTGGCGGGCCAGCATCTCGGCCTCGCCGCCGCTATCCAGATGGATCCGGCTGCCCGGCTTGGGCGACTTGCTGGCGCGCACGTGGGCCAGCACGCGCTGCTCGTCGAACAGCCGCTCGACGAGGATCTCCAGACGACCGCCGGAGGCCTTCTGGCCGAACAGGCGCGCCGGGATCACCCGGGTGTCGTTGAAGACCATCAGATCGCCAGGACGCAGGTAGTCCAGCAGGTCAGGGAACTGGCGATGGCTCAGCTGGCCACTTGGACCATCCAGCACCAGCAGGCGGCTGGCACGGCGCTCGGCCAGCGGGTGACGGGCAATCAGCTCGTCGGGGAGTTCGAAATGAAAGTCGGCAACACGCATGACAGGGCTCTCGCAGGGGCGCCGATCTTAGCGGAAATGCCCGGTGCTGGCCACGCAACGACCAGCGGCTTTTATGGCATGGCCCCTGGCCTGCCCTGCGACTAAAGCAGGGCGGTAACCGCCCAGAAGCCGTGTCAGGATTAGAAAAATCGGTAAACAGCCGCCTTCGATCTTGAGCCCCCATCACGCGCGTGTCAGGATCCTGCGGTCTGTGACACGCCCATGGCTTCACAAGAGCACGGCACCCTACACAAACTCCAATAAATGCGCTGGCCTGGCAGGTTTCGGCCAGCTCGTGACAGATACCTTTC
>CAZFFB010000238.1:0-3694 GCA_964517735.1 uncultured Pseudomonas sp. | reverse complement strand
GGCAGGCTGCACAACGGCGTCAGCATGGCCAGCTGCCCCTGCAGCTTGGGGAGCAGGAACACTCCCAGCAGTAGCAGCACGGCCAGCGGCGCCGGCAGACGCACGGACTGGAACTCGCGAGCGAATCCCCCCGGGTTGTACAGCAGAGACTGCCAGTAACGCGCCAGCATCAGTGCCAGCAGGCAGAGCATCTGCAGTACAGCCGCCATGAGCCCCACCAGGATCGGAGCCAGCATGGACTCGATCTGCAGACGCTCGCCGGGCGGTATCTGCTCCCAGGCCGTACCGAGCACCCGGGGCATCATGCCGCGAATCTCGTCGGCAGCAGCCCGGACACCCTCACCGAAAAGCACACTGATCAGGACGCCGAATACAGCACCCAGCAGCAGACTGGACAGCAACACCCGCACCCAGGACACACTGCTGCGCAGCACAGCAGCCAGCGCCAGCGTGCCGGCAATCACCAGCAGCGCATTGGGCTCACCCTGGGACCACCATGCCATGGCTGGCAAGACGGCCCAAAACATGACGCTCAACGCATCCCGGCCACCACGACGCAGCAGCACCAGTGCAGCGGTTGCCGCACTGATCCAGTAGGTCACCGGCAGCGCAGCAGCAACGACTGCCACCAGGCAGGCTTGCGTCTTGCCGCGCATGATGAAATCGGCCAATACCCGCATGCGAGTCGTCTATCGCTTCGCAGTCGACAGCAGGACCTTAACGGCCGTGGCTGTCGGTGTAGGGCAGCAGGGCCAGGTAGCGGGCGCGCTTGATGGCGGTACCCAGCTGACGCTGATACTTGGCTTTGGTGCCGGTGATACGGCTCGGAACGATCTTGCCGGTTTCGGAGATGTAAGCCTTCAGGGTGTTGAGATCTTTGTAATCGATCTCGACAACGCCTTCAGCGCTGAAACGGCAGAACTTGCGACGACGGAAAAAACGTGCCATGAACGTGGCTCCTCAATACAGGTTTCGAAGATTACTCGTCGGCGTTATCGCCGTCGGTGCCTTCAGCGGCGCCTTCACCGGCTTCGCTGCGGTCACGGCGCTCGCGGCGCTCGTTGCGGCTTTCTTCGGCCTTGAGCATCTCGGACTGTTCGGTCACGGCTGCATCGCGGCGGATCACCAGGTTGCGGATGACGGCGTCGTTGTAACGGAAGTTGTCTTCCAGCTCGGCCAGAGCAGCAGCGCTGCACTCGACGTTCATCAGGACGTAGTGGGCCTTGTGGACGTTGTCAATGGCGTAAGCCAGCTGACGACGACCCCAATCTTCCAGGCGGTGTACCTTGCCGCCGTCTTCTTCGATGGTCTTGGTATAGCGCTCGACCATACCGCCAACCTGCTCACTCTGATCCGGGTGAACCAGGAAGACGATTTCGTAATGACGCATGCAATGCTCCTTACGGGTTGTGCAGCCTGCCGCCTGCGGGCGGTCAGGCAAGGAGTGGATATTTCGGTTTACCTACCGGGACAACGCACACAGGTCGTCGCTCAGGCAAGGCCGCGCATTGTACGGGGGGCATACCCCCCCTGCAAGCGCGGGAACCGCTCAACCGACCACGGGCAATCGGCGCTGACGAACGGCCTCGAACAGGCAGACACCGGTCGCCACCGATACATTCAGACTGCTGACACTGCCCGCCATCGGCAGGCGGGCCAGATAATCGCAATGCTCGCGTGTCAGGCGACGCATGCCACGACCTTCGGCGCCCATCACCAGTACGGTCGGGCCGCGCAGATCCAGCTCGAAGATCTCCTGACTCGCCTCACCTGCGGTACCGACCACCCACAGCCCCTGCTGCTGGAGCTTTTCCAGCGTGCGCGCCAGATTGGTCACCGCAACCAGCGGGATCACCTCGGCAGCCCCACAGGCCACCTTGCGCACTGTGGCGTTGAGGGTCGCTGACTTGTCCTTGGGCACGATCACCGCCTGCACACCCGCAGCCTCGGCGGTGCGCAGACAAGCCCCCAGGTTGTGAGGGTCGGTCACCCCATCCAGGACCAGCAAAAGCGCAGGACCACTGCTGCGGGCGAGAATCTCCTCAAGGGCGTTCTCCCCCCAGACCTGGCTGGGACTGACCTCGGCCACCACGCCCTGATGCACGCCATCGACCCACTCGTCCAGCTCACGGCGCTCGCGCTGACCAACCGGTACCCGTGCCTCGCTTGCCAGCTGCAGCACCGTCTGAATGCGCGGATCCTGACGCCCCTCGGCCAGCCAAAGCTGCTTGACCCGCCTGGGGTGATGGCGCAGCAGCGCCTCGACGGCATGCACGCCGTAAATCGTTTCCCACTGACTCATTACTTGACCTTGTTCTTGCGCTTGCCCGGCACTGCACCGGCCTCAGGCTTGCGGCCCTTCTTGGCTGCGCCTTTGGCACCTTTGGCAGGCACTGCGGACTTGCCCGCCTTGCCACCCTTCTTCTTGCCCTTGCCCGCCTTGCCTTCGGCAGGCGGCGTGGCCGTTTGCGCGAGCAGCTTCTTTTTCAGGGCACGACTCTTGGCGCGCTCGGCGTCGCCCAGCAGCTGCTCGGCCTGCACCAGCAGCTCAGGGGCGACAGGCGGCAAGGTCTGCACACGCCCGCGGGCACGCGAGCGCCCGGATGGCGCCACCGGTGTCTGCTGCTGAGGATCGACGGCCCGCTTGCGCGGCAGCTGATCCGCCACAGCGGGTTCATCCTTGCGGCGCGGGGTGCGACGCGGCATGACCGAGAGAGGATTTTCGGCCAGCTCGAACTCGATGCGCCGCTCATCCAGGTCGACCCGCGCCACCAGCACCTCGACCGTGTCACCCAGACGGAAGCTGCGCCCGGAGCGCTCGCCAGCCAGGCGGTGATGCATCGGATCGAAATGGTAGTAATCCGCCGGCAGCGCGGTGATGTGCACCAGCCCCTCGACATAGATATCAGTGAGCTCGACGAACAGGCCAAAACCGGTCACCGCCGTCACGACACCAGGGAAGGTTTCACCGACATGCTCACGCATGTACTCGCACTTGAGCCAGTTGACGACATCACGGGTCGCCTCATCGGCGCGCCGCTCGGTCATCGAGCACCGCTCGCCCAGCTGCTCGAGCTGCGCCTCGTCGTAGGGATAGATCCGCGCCTTCACCAGCGCGCTCGCTCCGGCCCGCAGCACCTTGTCACTCTGCCGCTTGGAGCGGATCACGCTGCGGATCGCCCGGTGTACCAGCAGATCAGGGTAACGGCGAATCGGCGAGGTGAAGTGGGTATAGGCCTCGTAGTTGAGGCCAAAGTGGCCGGCATTCTCCGGGCTGTACACCGCCTGACTGAGCGAGCGCAGCATCACTGTCTGGATCAGATGGAAGTCTGGACGCTCGCGTACCGTCTCGAGCAGGCGCAGATAATCCTTGGGCG
This sequence comes from uncultured Pseudomonas sp., assembly GCA_964517735.1. Lineage (GTDB taxonomy): Bacteria > Pseudomonadota > Gammaproteobacteria > Pseudomonadales > Pseudomonadaceae > Geopseudomonas. Next base: position 317 of record CAZFFB010000238.1, on the reverse strand, counting down.
TCGGCTCGCCCTTGCCGCGGTACAGGGTCAGCCCCAACTCGGCAAGGAAGCCACGCAGCTTCTCGAGCTTCTCGGCGGGCGGGCCGTCGTGCACCCGATAGAGTGCTGGCACGTCGTGCTCTTCAAGGAACCGTGCGGTGGCGACGTTGGCGCAGAGCATGCACTCCTCGATCAGCCGGTGTGCATCATTGCGCTGGGTCGGACGGATCTCGGTAATCTTGCGGTCGGCACCAAAGACGATGCGCGTCTCCTGGGTCTCGAAGTCGATGGCACCACGCTCCTGGCGTGCCGCCAGCAGCACCGTGTACAGCGCGTAG
>CAZFFB010000237.1:0-3739 GCA_964517735.1 uncultured Pseudomonas sp. | reverse complement strand
GACGAGCGCACCGCCAAACGGATCTCCGAGACGCTGGGCACGGCCACCGAGCTGCGCGCACAGCGCAACTACGCGGGCCACCGGCTCGCGCCGTGGCTGGGGCACCTCATGGTGTCGCGCCAGGAGGCGGCCCGCCCGCTGCTGACGCCGGGCGAAGTCATGCAGCTTCCGCCCGACGAAGCCGTGGTGATGGTGTCCAGCGTCGCCCCGATCCGGGCCAAGAAGCTGCACTACTACGCCGATGCCAATTTCAGGCGGCGCGTGTTACCGCCGCCCGTGCTGGTGGACGGCCAGTACGCCGACGTGCCACCGCTGTGCCCCGACGACTGGAGTGGCCTGGCGATTCCTGCCGTGCCTGCCGCGCCTGCGGCCGATGCCGCCGAAGGCTTCGGGGCGTCGGCCGACGACGGCGGCCTGCGCCGTCAGCCCGAGCTAACTGAGGCCGTCGCCTACGCCCCCGAGCTGGCCGCACCCGCCGCCGACCTCGGGCTGCTCGATGACGACGACGACCTGCCGCTTCCCCTTCCTCGCTAGCTTGATCGGGCCATGCAGCGCACGGCCCGGCTGGCTTCCCTCGACCCCAACGACGGAATCGAGCTATGAGCCACTACCGCCTGAACCTCTTTATCCAGCCCGAACACGCCCAGCGGCTCGATGAACTGGCCGCCAAGAAAGGCGTGTCCAAGTCCAGCATCGTCGCTGCCGCTTTGGCGTCCTGGCTGTCGCCGGACGCGGCCGACCAGCGCGAGGTGGCCATCGCCAAGCGGCTGGATCGCCTGTCGCGCCAGGCCGAACGCATGGAGCGCGACCAGAACATCGCCATCGAGACGTTGGCGCTGTTCGTTCGCTACTACCTGACCGTCAGCACGCCGATTCCCGAAGCGCACCAAGAGGCGGCCCGCGCTCAGGGCAAAGCGCGCTTCGAGCAGTTCACCGAGCAGCTTGGCCGCCACCTGATGCGCGGACGCAGCCTGGTGCGCGACGTGGTGGAGGAACTGCACCCCGACCCGATGCGGATGGAGGACGCCGCGGCAGCGGCTCAGGCGCGGGAGCGTGCGTCATGAGTTCCGTTCCCCAATCCATGAGTGCCACGTCGCTCGACCGGCGCATCCAGATGCTGCGCACGGCAATGGGGCCGCTGATTGCCACCGCTCTCGAAGACCCCGACGTGGTGGAAATCATGCTCAACCCCGAGCGCACTCTTTGGGTGGATCGCCTGTCGTCGGGTCGCGCGCCGATGGGCGTGGAAATGCCCGAAGCCGATGGCGAGCGAATCATCCGCCTGGTCGCGGCCCACGTCGGCGCAGAGGTGCATCGCGGCCAGCCGCTCTTGTCGACGGAACTGCCCGAGACGGGCGAACGCTTCGAGGGCATCTTGCCGCCCGCCGCGCCGGGGTCGGCCTTCGCGCTGCGCAAGCGCGCCATCGGCGTGATCCCGCTGGAGAGGTATGTCGTGGACGGGATGATGACCGCCGCCCAGGCGGGCTTTCTCGTTCGCGCCGTGCGCGAGCATCAGAACGTCTTGATCGCCGGGGCCACCAGCAGCGGCTTCGTCGGTGTTCTTCCGTTCGGGTAGCCAGGGCCAGGCCGCCGCCACGGCCACGGTGGCGCAGGCGACGCCGGGTGCCCCTGGCGCTGCCAGCGCGCTCGCGGCCTTCGACCCGCTCGCCGCCGGGCCGGCCTCGGTGGCGGCCCAGCTTGCCGCCCCAGCCGCTGCGCAGAGCCGGCAAGACCAGAACGAGGCGTTCCTGCAAAGCGGTTCTACGGAAACCCGCAATTCCGGCAATCTGGCACTGCCGGCCTCGCCGTATCAGGTCATGGCCGGAACGGTCATCGGCGGGGCGCTGGTGACGGGCATCAAGTCGGACTTGCCGGGCGACGTGATCGCCACGGTGACAGATCCCGTCTATGACACGGCTACGGGAAAGTTCCTGCTGATCCCGCAGGGTTCGCGCATCCTCGGGCGCTACAACAGCCAGGTCAGCTACGGGCAGAGCCGCGTACAGGTGGTGTGGAACCGGGTCATCCTGCCCGATACGTCCTCGCTGACGCTCGACAACCTCATCGGCACTGATCCGGCGGGCTATTCCGGCTTGGAGGATGACGTGGACTGGCATTGGGATCGCATCGTCGCGGGCGCTGTGCTGACGACGCTGCTGGGTGTCGGTGCCGAGCTGGCCGCACCGGAGAACCGCCAGGACGGCAACCGCATCGTCATCGCCGGGCGCGACAGCGCCCAGGACAGCATCAATCAGGTCGGCCAGGAGATCACCCGGCGCAACATGGACATTCAGCCGACGCTGACCATCAGGCCGGGCCTGCCGGTTCGCGTCATCGTGAACCGGGATCTGGTGCTGCGGCCGTACCAGCCGCTGTTCTTCAACCGGGGGGCTTCGCAATGAACACGAAGAAACTGCGGCTCGGGCCGCTGCCCAAGACCGAGAACATCAAGCTGACCTTTGCCTGCCCGGCCAGCCTGAAAGCCGACCTCGACCGCTACGCCGCGCTGCACGCGCAGACGTATGGCGAGGCAGTCGATGCCGAGAAGTTGATCCCGCACATGCTGGAGGCGTTCATGGCAGGGGATCGGGGATTCAGGAAGGGCACCACGACGCGGAGCGTGCCGCCCAAGCCGACGTGATGGCCTCGAACACTGCCCAGCCGCATCCATCGAACGCGCAGCCCAAGGCTGCGCGTTCTTCGTTCTGGATGCCGCCAAGAGCGGCTTGGGCTATGATGATGCGACAAGCCCGCCGTCCCTCGGCAATCCAGCACGACACAGTGCGATGCGGCTTTCTCTCCCAACGCTCCTATGTGGCTCCTAGCCCACGAGGCCACACCTCGCCAAAGTGGCCGAGAAAAGAGCTAATCTACTGCCCCATATACGGTTTCAAGCCCTACGTGATTTGCACGAAGGACTTGACACCAGAACTTTTTTGCCGTCAGCGCTCATAAAGGACAGGAGAGTCTGATGAGTTTCAGCATCAAGACCATCGTCAGTGATATCGAACGTCAGTGATATCGAACGTCGGGTAGATGGTTTTACCTTGGCCAATGAGGAGATCGCCAAGAAAACTAATCTACTGGCGCTCAATGCCACCATTGAGGCGGCGCGGGCCGGGGCGGTGGGGCGGGCCTTTGCGGTGGTGGCTTCTGAGATCAAATACTTAGCGCAGCAGGCGGCGCGTATTTCCGAAGATCTACGCACCGTAACCTTAACCGAGATCCGCACCCAGACGGGTGAGCTACAGCACAGGTTCAACGAGAAGGAATACAACCGCCTAGCCGAGATGGCGCAGACCCTCGTTCAGTTGATCGTGCGTAACCTGTACGAGCGCACCGCCGATGTGCGTTGGTGGGCCACAGATACGGCGCTGGTGCGTTGCCTTGAGCAGCCGACGGCGGAAAATATCGCCTTTGCCGGCGAACGGCTGGCGCTGATCAACCGCTTTTATTCGGTGTATTTGGATCTGGTGCTGGTCAATGCCGAAGGCCGGGTGATTGCATCTTCTGGCCGTAGCCAGTTTCCGAGGGTGGCCGGGGCGGATCTCTCAACCTTGAGCTGGGTGAAAAAGGCGTTGGCCACCCGCAGCGGCGATGATTATGGCGTCGATGAGATCCAACGCTCCCCCCTGCATGACAACAAATTGGTGGCGGTTTACACCACAGCGGTGCGTATCGGAGCGGCGATCAACGGCAGCAGCTTAGGCGCTTTGGGGGTCTATTTCGATTGGGATGC
>CAZFFB010000236.1:0-3746 GCA_964517735.1 uncultured Pseudomonas sp. | reverse complement strand
ACGATCTGCTTCTGAGCCCCGGCCAGGAACGGGCCATGGGCGCACTGCACTTTGGCGTGGCCATCCCCCACGAGGGTTACAACCTCTACGTGATGGGCTCGCCAGGGCTTGGCAAGCATGCGATTGTCCGGCAGCTGCTCGAGCAGCAACCCCTGCAGGACGAAGCGCCCAGCGACTGGTGTTACGTCAACAATTTCCGCACCCCCCACAAGCCGCGTGCCCTGTGCCTGCCCGGCGGCACCGGCCGGCCGCTGCAGAGCGCCATGCGCAATCTGGTCCAGGCGCTCGCCTCCGCGCTGCCCGCCGCCTTCGACAGCGACGAATACCGCAACACCCTGCAAGGGCTCAAGGACGGCTTCAAGCGGCAGGAGGAAGCCCTGATCAATGCAGTGGAAGCCGAGGCACGCGCGGCCCGCATCATCCTGATGCGTACACCGACCGGCTTTACCCTGGCGCCGCTGCGTGATGGCGAGGTCATCGATGCCGAGGCCTACGACAAGCTCTCTGGTGAAGAACAGCAGACCATCGAGAACGACAGCGAGCGCATCCGCCAGAAGCTGCGTCAGGCCCTGCAGCAGGCGGCGGCCGCCAGCCGCAGCCACGAGCAGCAGATCGAGCAGCTCAACCAGGCCGTGACCCGTGCCACCGTGGAGCGCCAGTTTGTCGAGCTGGAAGCACGCTTTGCCCACCTCGAGGCCGTTGCCGGCTTTCTCAATGAGGTCAAGCAGGACATCATCGAACGTGGCCTTGAACTGTTCAGCGCCGCCCCCGCCGACAAGCTGCTCGATCGCCAGCGCCTGACGCCCTTCAACCGCTATCTGGTCAACCTGCTGGTCGACAACAGCGAATGCCAGCGCCCGCCGCTGGTCTACGAGGACTTCCCCAGCTACCAGAACCTGCTCGGGCGCATCGAGCACCAGGCACAGATGGGCGCCCTGCATACTGACTTCACCCTGATCAAGGGTGGCGCGCTGCATCGCGCCAATGGCGGCTACCTGGTGCTCGACGCCCGCAAGCTGCTCACACTGCCCTTTGCCTGGGACGCCCTAAAGCGTGCCCTGCAGGGCCATGAGCTGCGCATCCAGTCCCTCGAGCAGATCCTCAGTCTGGCAAGCACCATTTCCCTTGAGCCCGACCCCATTCCGCTGTCGGTCAAGGTGGTGCTGATTGGCGACCGCAGCCTCTACTACCTGCTCACCCAGTACGACCCCGAGTTCGCCCTGCTCTTCAAGGTACAGGCCGACTTTGCCGAGGATCTGCCGCGCAGTGCGGAAAACACCCTGCTCTACGCCCGCCTGATCGCCACCCAGCAGCGCCGTGAAAAACTGCGCCCGCTCGATGGCCCCGCCCTCGCCCGCCTGATCGAACAGGCCGCCCGCGAGGTCGAGGACGGCCAGCGCCTGTCCCTGCACCTGCAGGGCCTGCTGGATCTGCTGCGCGAGGCCGACTACTGGGCCGGCCAGCAGCAGCAGGCGCGCATCGATGCCCGGGCAGTCGAGCAGGCCATCGAGGCCCGGCGTCTGCGCGCCGATCAGCTGCGCGAGCGCCTGCTCGACGCCACCCTGCGCGGACTGCGCCATGTGCAGACTGACGGCCGCTGCGTGGCGCAGATCAATGGCCTGGCGGTCTTTCAGCTCGGAAGCCACACCTTTGGTCACCCGGCGCGCATCACCGCCAGTGCGCGCCTGGGCGAGGGTAAGCTGATCGATATCGAGCGCGAGGTCGAACTGGGCGGCGCCCTGCACAGCAAAGGCGTGCTGATCCTCGCCGCCTGCATCGGCCAGCGCTTCGGCCAGCGGCAGCCACTGTCCTTTTCGGCCAGCCTGGTGTTCGAGCAGTCCTATGGCGCCATCGAGGGTGACAGCGCCTCGGCGGCCGAGTTGTGCGTACTGCTCTCGGCGCTGGGCGAGCTGGAACTGCGTCAGGATCTGGCCATCACCGGCTCGGTCGATCAGCACGGGCGCATCCAGGTGATCGGCGGCGTCAACCAGAAGATCGAAGGCTTCTTCGAGCTGTGCGCCGCCCGTAGTCTGAGCGGTCGCCAGGGCGTGATCATTCCCGCCGGCAACCGCCAGCACCTGATGCTGCGCCGCGAGGTGATCGAGGCGGTGCGCGCCGGGCTTTTCCACATCCATGCCATCGACAGCATCGATGAGGCACTGAGCCTGCTGTGCGAGCGCCCGGCAGGCACGGCCGATGCCGAAGGCAACTACCCGCAAGGCAGCGTCAACGGTGCGGTGCAGGCGCGCCTGAACGCCTTCAGCGCCGCCCGTCAGGGCTTTGCCCATCCCCCCACAACAGCACCCGCCGCCCCCGCCGGGCGCAACGACGACTGACCTCGCCCCGGAGCATGGCATGGACAACAAGTGGCACTGGAATGTCTGGTACTTCCTGATCGCCTTCAGCGCGCTGCTGATGTTCCAGGGGATGTGGCGCGAGCACCAGGGCAGCGAAACGCTGCCCTACAGCGAGTTCCTGCGCCTGCTCGAGCAGCGCAAGGTCACTGACCTGCGCATCAGTGGCGAGCAGATCAGCGGCACCCTGCTCGAACCGATCAACCAGCACAAGTACTTCACCACCACCCGCGTCGACAGCGCTCTGGCCGACACCCTGGCCGCTCACCAGGCCCGCTTCACTGCCGTGCGCCAGAACACGCTCCTCTCCACCCTGCTCTCCTGGCTTCTGCAGATGCTGCTGATCTTCGCCTTCTGGAGCCTGCTGCTGCGACGCATGGGCGATCGTCAGGGCTTTGGCGGCATGGTCAATGTCGGCAAGTCGCGGGCGCGGGTGTATGTCGAGCGTGACACCGGGGTGACCTTTGCCGATGTGGTCGGCATCGATGAGGCACGTGCCGAGCTCGAGAAAGTCGTCTCCTTCCTGCGCGATCAGCCCCGTTACAGCCGGCTGGGCGCACGCATTCCCAAGGGCATCCTGCTGGTCGGCCCGCCCGGCACCGGCAAGACCCTGATGGCCCGGGCCGTGGCCGGCGAAGCCGGCGTGCCGTTCTTCTCGATCTCAGGGTCCGAGTTCGTCGAGATGTTCGTCGGCGTGGGCGCTGCCCGGGTGCGCGACCTGTTAGAGCAGGCCCGCAAGGCAGCGCCCTGCATCATCTTCATCGACGAGCTGGATGCACTGGGCAAGATGCGCGGGGTGGGCGCCTTTGGCGGCAATGATGAAAAGGAGCAGACCCTCAACCAGCTGCTGGCCGAGCTGGACGGTTTTGATCCGCGCGAGGGGGTGGTGCTGCTGGCCGCCACCAACCGCCCGGAAATTCTCGATCCGGCCTTGCTGCGGGCCGGGCGCTTTGACCGGCAGATCGTCGTCGATCGCCCGGATCGCAAAGGCCGGGCCGAGATCCTGCAGGTGCACCTCAAGCGCGTGCAGCGGGCCGCGGATACCGACCCCGAACGCATCGCCGCGATCACCCCGGGCTTTACCGGCGCCGATCTGGCCAACCTGGTCAATGAGGCGGCGATCATGGCCACCCGGCGCAACGCCAGCGCGGTCGGCATGGAGGATTTCACCTGTGCCGTGGAAGTAGGGGAAGGTCACTGGTCCGTATCCTTTCGCTCCCCCCGGAAGATCATTTCCGAACATTAATCTGGGGGTATCTCCCGAAATCCTTCTCAATACAATAAGAAGCGGTGCACCCATGAAACAACACTCCCCCCTGCTCATCCTCCTTGTCTGTATCGGCGCAGTCCTCGCTGCCGAGCTCGCCGTTCAGGCAGGCGCGCAGCGGGCCG
>CAZFFB010000235.1:0-3770 GCA_964517735.1 uncultured Pseudomonas sp. | reverse complement strand
ACCAACCGTATCGCTGCTCGATCTGACCTTCACCGCTGAGCAGGCCACCACTCGCGAGCAGGTCAATGCAGCACTTGAGGCCGCCTGCGCACAGATGCCGGCCGGGGTGATGAGCTGCAACAGCCTGCCACTGGTGTCCAGCGACTTCACCGCCGAGTCCGCCTCCTGCATCGTCGATCTGACGCAGACTCGCGTGCAGGGCGAGCTGGTCAAGGTGCTGGCCTGGTATGACAACGAATGGGCTTTCTCCGAGCGCATGCTGGATGTAGCCCTCTACTGGCAGGACTGCCAGCGCTGAACCGGTCGCCGGCCGCCACCACACGGCCGGCGCCTCACTGCTCCCAGGGACGCCCGCGGGTATTGCGGTGCAGACGGACCTTGAGCTGCATCGCCGCACGGGCCAGCATCTGCGCACTCACCGGCGCGGTGATGAACAGGAACAAGGTCAGCAGCAGTTCATGCACGTTGACCTGACCCTCCTGGACGCTGAAGTGGATCAGCGAGGCCAGCGCCACCCCGCCGACCCCAAGCGTGGTGGCCTTGGTCGGGCCGTGCAGGCGGGTATAGAAGTCCGGCAGGCGGTAGAGCCCGAGGGCCCCGATCAGTGCGAACAGGCTGCCGGTGAGCAGGAAAAAGGCCACCAGTGCCTCGACCCAGAATGCGAGCATCACAGCGTCCTCATTCAATGATGTCGCCACGCAGCAGGTACTTGCAGACCGCCACGGTGCCGACAAAGCCCATGACCGCGATCAGCAGCGCGGCCTCGAAGAACAGCGCCGAGCCAAGCCACAGGCCAAACAGCACCAGCAGCGCCAGCGACAGGATGTACAGGGTATCCAGTGCCAGAATCCGGTCGGGCAGATCGGGGCCCTTGATCAGGCGCAGTACGGTCAGCAGCATCGACAGGCCCAAAAGGCCCATGCATAGCGGAATTACCTGGTCGAGCATGCAAACATCTCCTTGAGGGGCGCCTCATAACGCTCTTTGATCGAGCGGATCAGCTCCGCCTCGTCCTCCACATCCAGACCGTGCAACAGCAAGGTGCGCCGATCCTCGGAGAGATCTGCCGAGACGGTCCCGGGGGTCAGGCTGACCACGCAGGCCAGTACGGTCAGCAGCAGCTCGTCCTCAAGATCCATCGGCACCTCGACAAACGCTGGGCGCAGCGCAAAGGTGGGCCCAAGGAGCCGCCGCGCCCCCCCGAAGTTGGACACGCCACGACCGCCCAGTACCAGAGCGACAAAGCGCAGCAGCTGCCACGGATGGCACAGCGGCGGCGTGGCCGGCAAGAACGGTCGCACCAGCAGGGGGATACCCCAGCCAAGCAGCGCGCCGAGCAGCCAGTGTCCGGTACTGAAGTCGTTGACCAGCAGCAGCCAGGTCAGCAGCAGCAGCAGGCTGAGCAACGGGAAGGGCAAGAGATGCGTCTTCATCAGCGGGCTCCTCCCGGCAGAATATGCTGCTGATACAGCTCGACGCCACGCAGCTGCTCGGCAGTCGCCTCCAGATAGCCGCTGAGCGGCTGGGCCAGCAGCACCAGCAGCGGGCCCAGCGCCAGCAAGGCGCCACAGGCCAGCAAGCGACCTGTATCGCGCTCGGCAGCCCCCAGCACCACACGGCCGGCTCGCCAGAACAGCACGCTGCCGGCGCGGCTCAGCGCCACCAGACTGACCAGGCTGCCCAGCAGCAGCACCGGCCACAACCACAGCGCCTCGCTGCTGCCGGCGGTGGCATCCAGCAACATCAGCTTGGCGAAGAAGCCTGGCAGCGGCGGCAGACCGGCGATGCTGATAGCGCCGATGAAGAACAGCCCACCCAGCCACTGCGGCTGCAACAGCGCAGGCCCGGCTTCAAGGCGCGTACCCTTGCCGCCACGCTGACGGGCGATCAGATCGGCCAAGAGGAACATCCCGGCGCTCACCCAGGTGCTGTGCATCAGGTAGTAAAGGGTCGCCACCAGCGCCTGGGGGCTGCCCAGCGCCACCCCGGCCAGCAGCGTGCCGACCGAGACCACCACCAGATAGGCCAGCAGCATGTGCAGGCTGCTGGCTGCCAGCGCACCGATGGCACCCAGCAGCAGGGTCAGCAGCGACAGCGGCCACAGCCAGGGCTGGATCAGGTCGGTCAGAAGGCCCGCCTCGGCGCCAAAGGCCATGGTGAAGACCCGCACAATGGCATAGACCCCGACCTTGGTCATGATCGCAAACAGGGCCGCCACGGGCGCCGTGGCCGCGGCGTAGGCACGCGGCAGCCAGAAGTACAGCGGCAGGATGGCCGCCTTGAGCCCAAAGACCAGCAGCAGCAGCAACCCGGCCGCCCCCAGCAGCGGCGCCTGATCGTAGCTGGCACTGGCCACCTCACGGGCCAGATCCGCCATGTTCAGGGTGCCGGCGATGCCATAGATCAGGCCAAGCGCGATCAAGAACAGCGAAGAGCCCAGCAGGTTGAGCACCACATAATGCACGCCAGCCCGTACCCGCTCGGCACCACCGCCATGCAGCAGCAGCGCATAGGAGGCGATCAGCAGGATCTCGAAGAACACGAACAGGTTGAACAGATCACCGGTCAGGAACGCGCCGTTGATGCCCATCAGCTGGAACTGGAACAGCGCATGAAAGCCTGCACCGCGCGCGTCATCACCGCGCACCCCATAGCCCAGCGCCAGCAGGGCCAGCACGGCCGTGACCAGCAGCATCAGCGCACTGAGGCGATCGAGCACCAGCACGATGCCAAAGGGCGCGACCCAGTTGCCCAGCGCATAGACCTGCGGCAGGCCCAGATGCGCCTCGGCCATCAGCCACAGGGCCAGCGGCAGCAGCGCCAGTGTGGCTAGCAGGGCCAGGCTGCGCTGACTGGCCATCCCCAGGCGGGGCCCCAGCACCAGCAGCAGGCTGCCGACGAACATCGGCAGCAGGATCGGCAGGATCAGCAGGTGGTTCATCGCTTGCGCTCCTGGCCATCGACATGGTCGGTATTCAGCTCAGCGAGGCTGCGCAGGGCCAGCACCACCACAAAGGCGGTCATCGCAAAGCTGATGACGATGGCCGTCAGTACCAGCGCCTGGGGCAGCGGATCGGTGTAGCGCTCGCTCTGGCCGATGATGGCCGGAATGCCCGTGGAGAGGCGCCCCATGGTCAGCAGGAACAGGTTGACCGCATAGGAAATCAGCGTCAGGCCCATCACCACCGGGAAGGTGCGTGCCCGCAGCAGCAGGTAGATGCCACAGGCGGTGAGGATGCCCAGGGTCAGGGCGAACAACAGCTCCATCAGTGCAGCTCCTTGACAGACTCATGCTGGGTCAGCTTGCCCAGGTTGGCGAGGATCAGCAGGGTCGAGCCGACCACGGTGAGGTACACGCCAAGATCGAACAGCATCGCCGTGGCCAGTTCGAACTCGCCGACCAGCGGCAGGTGGAAATGACCGAACGAGGAGGTCAGGAACGGGTAGCCAAAGGCCCAGCTGCCAAGGCCGGTCAGGCCGGCTATCAGCACCCCGCCGCCGGCCATGCTGCGGTAGTCGACCGGCAGGCGGGCGCGGGTCCAGCCCACGCCGCTGGCGATGTACTGCAGGATCAGCGCCACCGCCGTGACCAGGCCGGCAATGAAGCCGCCACCCGGCAGGTTATGCCCGCGCAGGAAGATGAACACCGAGACCAGCAGCGCCAGGGGCAGCATCACCCGCGACAGCATGGCCAGCATCACCGAATGCGCCTCGCGGGCCCAGGGGCGACCGAGCAGATCGGTGGCCGGCGTCGGCAGGCGCATGCCCTG
>CAZFFB010000234.1:0-3784 GCA_964517735.1 uncultured Pseudomonas sp. | reverse complement strand
AATGTGGCCTGCGTGGGCGGTACCTGGGTGGCGCCGGCCAGTCTGGTGCGCGCCCGGGCCTGGGATCAGATCACCCAGCTGGCGGCCGAAGCCTGCGCGCTGTCGGCCAGTCTGGAGCAGAGTGCATGAGTTGGGATCGCCCGGCGCCGTTCGTGCTCGGCATCGAGGTCGGTGCCGAACACCTCGACGAGTTCGCCCACGTCAACAACGTGGTCTATGTCGGCTGGCTGGAGCAATGCGCCTGGGCGCATTCACGCGCGCTGGGGCTGACGCTGGACGATTTCATCCGCCTGGATCGCGGCATGCTGGTGGTGCGCCACGAGATCGACTACATGGCTGCCGCCCGCGAGGGCGAACGCCTCGAGCTGGGTACCTGGATCGTCGCCTGCGACGGCCGGTTGAGCATCACCCGGCAGTTCCAGTTGCGCCGCCCTGCCGACGGCGTCACCCTGCTGCGCGCGCACACCCGCTTCGTCTGCGCTGAACTGTCCAGCGGCAAGCCGCGGCGTCTGCCGGCTGTATTCGCCGAGCGCTATGGTGCGGCGCTGGCCGTGGGTTGAGCCGACGAAAGTCGCCGCCGCTGCGGCAGCCCTTTACAATCCGCGCCCCATTCTTAGTGTCCGAGAACCCTCCCGTGCAGATTGCCCTGGCCCCTATGGAGGGGCTTGTCGATGAGATCCTTCGCGAACTGCTCACCGAGGTCGGTGGTATCGACTGGTGCGTCAGCGAATTTGTGCGCGTCAGCGAGCGCCTGCTGCCGCGTGCCAGTTTTCGCAAGCTGGCGCCCGAGCTGGACAGTGGCTGGCGCACGCCCAGCGGCACGCCGATGCGCCTGCAGCTGCTGGGTTCCGATCCGCTCTGCCTGGCCGATAACGCGGCGCTGGCCGCCAGCCTCGGCGCGCCGGTAGTCGATCTGAACTTCGGCTGCCCGGCCAAGACGGTGAACAAGTCGCGTGGCGGCGCGGTGCTGCTCAGAGAGCCCGAGCTGTTGCACGCCATCGTCCGCGAGGTGCGCCGCAGCCTGCCCGCCGCGGTGCCCGTCACCGCCAAGATGCGTCTGGGCTACGACAGCCCGGACGGCGCGCTGGACTGTGCCCGCGCCCTGGCCGAAGGCGGTGCCTCCATGCTGGTGGTGCATGCCCGCACCAAGCTCGATGGCTACAAGCCGCCAGCACACTGGGAGTGGGTGGCGCGGGTGCAGGAGGTGGTCGATGTTCCGGTCTACGCCAATGGCGAGATCTGGACGGTCGACGACTGGCGGCGCTGCCGCGAGATCAGTGGGGCGCGGAACATCATGCTCGGCCGCGGACTGGTGTCGCGCCCCGACCTGGCCCGGCAGATCGCCACCGCCGCCGCTGGCGGCGAGATCGAGCCGCTCGGCTGGGCCGAGCTGCAGCCGCTGCTGCAGCGCTTCTGGCACAGGGCGCGGGCGAAGATCGCCCCGCGCTACGCGCCCGGACGCTTCAAGCAGTGGCTGGCGATGCTGACCCGCAGCTATCCCGAGGCGCAGCAGCTGTTTGACAGCATCCGCCGCGACAGCGACTGCACGCGGCTGGATGCGCTGTTCGGCGTGGATGCCAAGGTGCTAGTGCGCGCCGAGGCGACTCCCGCGTAGGACGTGTTACGACTGGCGGCCTGTCCCGACCTGCATCCCCTCACGCTCTTGCATTCCCGCCTGATCCAGCAGCTGCATGAACGCCCGCGCCGCGTTGGACAGGGTGCGCTCGGTGTGCACGATATAGCCGAGCTGGCGGCTCAGCTGGACGCCCTGCAGCGGCAGGCGCGTCACCTGCTCATCGAGCATGGTGCGTGGCAGCACACTCCAGGCGATGCCGATCGACACCAGCATCTTGATGGTCTCCAGGTAGTTGGTGCTCATGCTCACGTTGGGCTTGAGCCCGGCCTGCTCGAACAGGCGCTGGACGATGCAGTGGGTGAAGGTGTTTTCGCCGGGGAACACCGCCGCATGGCGCGCTACTTCGGCGAGGCTCACTGCGCTGCCATAAGCCAGCGGATGCTCGGGGGCAGCGACAAAATCCAGCGAGTCTTCCCACACTGGTACGGCGCGCACGGGGGCTGCGGTATGCGGGGCGAGGGTGATCACCGCCAGCTCGGTGCGCCCGTGCAGCACTTCTTCATAGGCCACCTCGGAATCGAGAAAGCGGATATCCAGCGCCACCTGCGGGTGGGCGCGAGTAAAGGCGCGCAGCAGCGGCGGCAGGCGATGCAGGCCGATATGGTGACTGGTCGCCAGGGTCAGCCGCCCGCCGATGGCGCCGCTCAGGTTACGCAGCGCGCGGCGGGTGTCGTCCAGCACGCCGAGCACCTGACGGGCGCGTGGCAGCAGGGCGCGGCCGGCCTCGGTGAGGCTGATCTCGCGGCCGATGCGGTCAAACAGGCGGGCGTCGAGCTGTTGCTCCAGCGCGGCGATGCGCTTGCTGACCGCTGGCTGGGTCAGGTGCAGGCGCTCGCCGGCGGCCGAGAAGCTGCCGGTTTCGGCGATGGCGATGAAGGTGTCGAGGCTGGCCAGATCCATGTTCGGATTCCACATGGTTATCCAAAGCATGAAAAATATGAATTTGCTTCATCGGTGGCAAGCCCCTAGGATCGACCGCACAAGCCCTGTGGGCATAGGAGGGCGGGCCGGTTTCGACCGTACCGTCATCCGCATACGTAACCACCGATGAGGAATTCCCCGTGGCCGGCAAGACGCTTTACGACAAGCTCTGGGACATGCACCTGGTCAAGCAGCGCGACGATGGGTCGGCGCTGATCTACATCGACCGCCACATCCTGCACGACGTGACCTCGCCGCAGGCCATCGAGGGCCTGCGCCTGGCCGGCCGCAAGCCGTGGCGCGTCGACGCCAACATCGCCACCCCGGACCACAACGTGCCGACCACCAAGGCCGAGCGCCAGGGCGGCCTGGAGTCGATCCACGACGAGGTATCGCGCCTGCAGGTGCAGACCCTCGATGAGAACTGCGACGACTTCGGCATCCTCGAGTTCAAGATGAACGACGTGCGCCAGGGCATCGTCCACGTGGTCGGCCCGGAGCAGGGCGCCACCCTGCCGGGCATGACCGTGGTCTGCGGCGACTCGCACACCTCCACCCATGGCGCCTTCGGCGCGCTGGCCCACGGCATCGGTACCTCCGAAGTCGAGCACGTGCTGGCGACCCAGTGCCTGGTGGCGAAGAAGATGAAGAACATGCGGGTGAACGTGGAGGGCACGCTGCCCGCCGGCGTCACCGCCAAGGACGTCGTGCTGGCGATCATCGGCAAGATCGGCACTGCCGGCGGCAACGGCCATGCCCTGGAGTTCGCCGGCAGCGCGATCCGCGACCTGTCGATGGAAGGCCGCATGACCCTCTGCAACATGGCCATCGAGGCCGGCGCGCGCGTCGGTCTGGTCGCCGTCGACGAGAAGACCATCGCCTACGTCGAAGGCCGCACCTTCGCGCCCAAGGGCGCCGACTGGGATGCCGCCGTGGCGCAGTGGAAAGGGCTGGTCTCCGATGCTGACGCGCACTTCGACACCGTGGTCGAGCTGAAGGCTGAGGACATCAAGCCGCAGGTCAGCTGGGGCACCTCGCCGGAGATGGTACTGCCGGTCGATGCGACCGTGCCGAACCCGGCCAACGAGGCCGATCCGGTCAAGCGCGACTCCATCGTCCGCGCGCTCAAGTACATGGGCCTGACCGCCGACCAGCCGATCACCACCATCAAGCTGGACCGCGTGTTCATCGGCTCGTGCACCAACTCGCGCATCGAGGACCTGCGCG
>CAZFFB010000233.1:0-3800 GCA_964517735.1 uncultured Pseudomonas sp. | reverse complement strand
CGTGCTGGCCTTCGTCTTCGTCGGCCTGCTGGACTTCGCCGGGCCGGTGCAGAGCCTGCTGCGCGAGCTGTTCGGCAGCGGCCTGCGCCTGCCCAGGGTGCGCTCCACCGGCGGGGTGATCACCGTGCTGGTGCTGGTCTTCTACCCCTACGTCTACCTGCTGGCGCGCAACGCCTTCCTCGCCCAGGGCCGCGGCCTGATGGAGGCGGCGCGGGTGCTCGGCCTGTCGCCCTGGCAGGCGTTCTGGCGGGTCGCCCTGCCGATGGCGCGCCCGGCGATCGGCGCCGGCCTGGCGCTGGCGATCATGGAGACCCTGGCCGACTTCGGCGCGGTCTCGGTGTTCAACTACGACACCTTCACCACCGCCATCTACAAGACCTGGTACGGCTTCTACAGCCTGTCCAGCGCCACCCAGCTGGCCAGCCTGCTGCTGCTGCTGGTGATGCTGGTGCTGTATGTCGAGCGCCGCTCGCGTGGTGCCAGCCGCAACGGCAGCGAGCGCACGCGCGCCGCACCGCTGTACCGCCTGCGCGGCGTCAAGGCGCTGGCGGCCAGTGCCTGGTGCGGCCTGGTGTTCCTCTGCGCCTTCGTGGTACCGGTGCTGCAGCTGCTGGTCTGGTTCTGGCAGCGCGGGCGCCTGGACATCGACGAGCGTTACCTTGGGCTGATCATGCATACCCTGTATCTGGGCGCTCTGGCTGCGCTGATCACCGTGGCGGTGGCCATGCTGCTGGCCTTCGCCCGTCGTCTGGCGCCGACCCGGCGCATGCACGGGCTGGTGGGGCTGGCCAACCTCGGTTACGCCCTGCCAGGCTCGATGCTGGCGGTGTCGATCATGCTGGCCTTCAGCTGGCTGGACCGTGAGCTGGTGATTCCGCTCTCCATCGGCCTGGGCGGTGCTGGCAAGCCGCTGCTGCTCGGCAGCCTGGCAGCCTTGCTGCTGGCCTACCTGATCCGCTTCATGGCGGTGGCCTACGGGCCGCTGGAAAGCAGCCTGGCGCGGATCCGTCCGTCGCTGCCGGAGGCCTCGCGCAGTCTTGGGGTCGGCAGCCTGCCGCTGTTTGGCCGGGTCTACCTGCCGCTGCTGTTGCCCGGCACCCTGAGCGCCGCGCTGCTGGTATTCGTCGATGTGCTCAAGGAAATGCCAGCGACCCTTTTGATGCGCCCGTTTGGCTGGGACACCCTGGCGGTACGGGTCTTTGAGATGACCAGCGAAGGGGAGTGGGCACGCGCCTCGCTGCCGGCACTGAGTCTGGTGCTGGTCGGCCTACTGCCGGTGATCGGCCTGATCCGCCGCTCGGCGCGCCGCTATGGCTGAACAGCACCGATGGATGTGCCCGCTGGACGCTGCTGCCATGTGACTGACGCGGTTTGCCGGTACAATGCGCGCCATTTGATGCCCGCAAGGAAATACCCCCATGGGACAGCACACCCCCCTGCATGATCTGCACCTGGCCCTCGGTGCCAAGATGGTCGATTTCGGCGGCTGGGACATGCCGCTGCACTACGGCTCGCAGGTCGACGAGCACCATCAGGTCCGTCAGGATTGCGGGGTCTTTGATATCTCCCACATGACCGTGCTGGATCTGCACGGCGCGGATGCCACCACCCTGCTGGCGCGTCTGCTGGCCGGCGATGTCACGCGTCTGCAGCAGACCGGCCAGGCGCTCTACAGCCTGATGCTCGATGAGCAGGGTGGGATCGTCGATGATCTGATCATCTACCGTCTGGCGCAGGGCTACCGTCTGGTGGTCAATGCCGCGACCCGTGACGAGGATCTGGCCTGGATCGCGGCGCAGCGCGGCGATCTGGCCGTCGAGCTGTGCGAGCGGAGCGATCTGGCCCTGCTGGCCATCCAGGGCCCCCAGGCGCTGGAGCGCTGCAGCAACCTGCTCAGCCCAGCCCGCGCGGCCTTGCTGCGCACCCTGCAACCCTTCCATGGCCTGGCCGAAGGCGACTGGTTCATCGCCCGTACCGGCTACACCGGTGAGGATGGTCTGGAGATTCTCCTGCCGGCTGACGAGGCGCTGGGTTTCTTCAATGACCTGGTCGGCGCCGGCATCGCCCCGGTGGGCCTGGGCGCGCGGGATACCCTGCGCCTTGAGGCCGGCTTCAATCAGTACGGCCAGGACATGGACCGCCATACCACCCCGCTTGAAGCCAACCTGGCCTGGTGCGTGGCCTGGGAGCCGGCCCAGCGCGACTTCATCGGCCGGCGTGCCCTTGAGGCGCAGCGCGATGCCGGCGGTGCCGAGCGCAAGCTGGTCGGCCTGGTGCTGGAGGAGCGCGCCGTGCTGCGTCCGCACCAGGGGGTGCGCATCGCCGGTATTGGCGAGGGCGAGATCACCAGCGGCAACTTCTCGCCGACCCTTGGCAAGTCGATCGCCCTGGCGCGCGTGCCGGTCGCTACCGGCGAGCGGGCTGAGGTGGAGGTGCGCGGCAAGTGGTACCCGGTGCGCGTGGTGCGCCCATGCTTTGTGCGCCATGGCAAGGCGCTGATCTGATCCTCTGGCCCGCCTGCAGCGGGCCTTTCCCCACGCCGGCGCCCGGCGCCGCTTTGCAGAAGGATGCCCCTCATGAGCCATACCCCGGCCGACCTGTACTACACCGACAGCCATTCCTGGGCACGTCTTGAGGCTGATGGCAGCCTGAGCGTCGGCATCACCGACCACGCCCAGACCTCCCTGGGGGATGTGGTGTTTGTCGAACTGCCCGAAGCGGGCCGGCGCCTGACCGCCGGCGAGCAGGTCGGCGTGGTCGAATCGGTGAAGACCGCCTCGGACATCTACGCCCCGGTGGACGGCACCGTCACCGCCGTCAACGAGGCCCTCGCCGACGCCCCCGAACAGCTCAACGAAGACCCCTACGGCCAGTGGATCTACCGCCTGCAAGTGGATGACCCGGCGCAGCTGGAAGGGCTGCTGGATGCGCGGGGGTATGAGGCCCTGATCTGAGGCGTGCTGCTCTGGTGGCAGGATGGGTAAAAATACAACGAAACAGATATCCGGCCATGGATGGCTCAGGGGCGCCTAAGGTGAACCGCATAACGGCCCAGCCACCGCAGGAATGGCCCGACCTTGACAGGGATTTCATATGGACGACTTCAGCCCCGGCGACCTCAAGACCATCCTCCATTCCAAGCGCGCTAACCTGTACTACCTGCAGCACTGTCGAGTACTGGTGAACGGTGGTCGGGTCGAGTATGTGACCGACGAAGGCAAACGCTCGCGCTACTGGAACATCCCGATCGCCAACACCACCACACTGCTGCTTGGCACCGGTACGTCCATCACCCAGGCAGCGATGCGCGAGCTGGCCAAGGCCGGCGTGATGGTCGGTTTCTGCGGCGGTGGCGGCACACCGCTGTTCTCCGCCAACGAGATGAACGTGGAAGTGGCCTGGTTCGCACCGCAGAGCGAATACCGTCCAACCGAATATCTGCAGCGCTGGGTGAGCTTCTGGTTCGATGACGCCGCAAGGCTGGACGCAGCCCGGCACTTCCAGCTGGCGCGCCTGAGCAGGATTCGCACGCTGTGGAAGACCCGCGCCCTGTGCGAAGCGGGATTCGCCATCGATGAGCAGCGTCTCGACCAATTGCTCGACCGCTCGCAACAACTGATCCCCGGCCTGCCGGACAACACCGCGCTGCTCACCGAAGAGGCACGCCTGAGCAAGGCTTTATTCAAGCTGGCCTGCGATGCCAGCGGCTATGGCGAATTTACCCGTGCCAAGCGCGGTACCGGCAGCGATCCGGCCAACCGCTTTCTCGATCACGGCAATTATTTGGCATACGGCCTGGG
>CAZFFB010000232.1:0-3830 GCA_964517735.1 uncultured Pseudomonas sp. | reverse complement strand
CGCCTCCTCAGGAATGTTGGTTCCCATCATCGAGGCTATCTGCTGCAGATTGCCGATGGCAAGGCGACCAACCTCACCGAGCAGCTGGAAAACCGCGGCGTTGCCAGGCTGATCAATGCCCAGCCGGCGGCCGAGATGGTGATTTTCCCGGCCGCCTCCAGCGCTCCCGCCAAGACCCATATCACCGTGTTCACCGACACCGACTGCAGCTTCTGCCAGAAGCTGCACGCCGAGGTGCCCGAGCTCAATCGTCGCGGCATCGAGGTGCGCTATGTCGCCTTCCCGCGCCAGGGCGTCGGCAGCGCCACCTATCAGACCATGGTCAATGTCTGGTGCGCCAAGGATCCGCGTGCGGCGATGACCCAGGCCAAGAGCCGGGGCTCGGTGGAGGCGGCGCAGTGTGACAATCCGGTAGCTCGCCAGTTCGAGCTGGGCCAGATGATTGGTGTGCGCGGCACGCCGGCGATCGTGCTGGCCGATGGCCAGCTGATCCCCGGTTATCAGCCGGCGGCTGCCCTGGCACCGGCTGCGCTGGCAGCGGCCGGCAAGTGAGCGGTGGCCGATTGACTAACCACCGGCCGCTTCGTAATGTGCGGATCTTTTCTGCGGCCGGAACGTCTGGCCGTGCAGCGTCGTAATGATGGGGATTAGTGAGTGAAACCGGTCAAAGTAGGTATCTGTGGGCTGGGCACCGTCGGTGGCGGTACCTTCAATGTGCTCAAGCGCAATGCTGAGGAAATCGCCCGCCGTGCCGGACGCGGCATCGAGGTGGCGCAGATTGCCGCACGTGATGCCAACCCGCACTGTGATACCACCGGCACTCCCATCACCGCTGATGTGTTCGAGGTGGTCAGCAACCCGGAAATCGACATCGTCATCGAGCTGATCGGCGGCTACACCGTGGCCCGTGAGCTGGTGATGCGTGCCATCGACAACGGCAAGCACGTGGTCACCGCCAACAAGGCGCTGATTGCCGTGCATGGCAACGAGATCTTCGCCCGCGCCCGCGAGAAGGGGGTGATTGTCGCCTTCGAGGCCGCGGTGGCCGGCGGCATCCCGGTGATCAAGGCAATCCGCGAGGGTCTGGCGGCCAACCGCATCAACTGGCTGGCCGGCATCATCAATGGCACTGGCAACTTCATCCTCACCGAGATGCGCGAGAAGGGCCGTGCCTTCGAGGACGTGCTCAAGGAAGCCCAGGCGCTAGGCTATGCCGAGGCCGACCCGACCTTCGATGTCGAGGGCATTGACGCTGCGCACAAGCTGACCATTCTGGCCTCCATCGCCTTTGGCATTCCGCTGCAGTTCGACAAGGCCTACACCGAAGGCATCACCCGCTTGACCACCGCCGACGTCAACTACGCCGAAGCGCTGGGCTATCGCATCAAGCACCTGGGCGTGGCACGGCGTACCGCGGCCGGTATCGAGCTGCGCGTGCACCCGACCCTGATCCCGGCCGACCGGCTGATCGCCAACGTCAACGGCGTGATGAACGCGGTGATGGTCAATGGTGATGCGGTGGGCAGCACCCTGTACTACGGCGCTGGCGCCGGCATGGAGCCGACCGCCTCGGCGGTGGTGGCCGATGTGGTCGATGTGGTCCGCGCCCTGACCACTGACCCGGAAAATCGCGTCCCGCATCTGGCCTTCCAGCCCGAGGCGCTGTCCGATCACCCGATCCTGCCGATTGCCGAATGCCAGAGTGCCTACTACCTGCGCATCCAGGCCAAGGATCATCCGGGTGTGCTGGCCCAGGTGGCGAGCATTCTCTCTGCGCGGGGCATTAACATCGAGTCGATCATGCAGAAGGAAGCCGAGGAGCAGGATGGCCTGGTGCCGATGATCCTGGTCACTCACCGCGTGCGTGAAGCGCAGATGAATGACGCAATCGCCGCTCTGGAAGCGCTCGAGGGCGTGGCCGGTGAGGTGGTTCGCATCCGCGTCGAGTCGCTCAACTAATCCGTCAGCAGCTGCCCAGGCGGCGGCCAAGCAAAGGTTCGTACCCCATGCGTTATATCAGTACCCGCGGCCAGGCACCGGCCCTCAACTTCGAAGATGTGCTGCTGGCGGGACTGGCCAGCGATGGCGGCCTGTATGTGCCAGAAAATCTGCCGCACTTCACCGTCGAAGAAATCGCCTCCTGGGCCGGTCTTCCCTACCATGAGCTGGCCTTCCGGGTGATGCGCCCGTTCGTGGCCGGCAGCATCGACGATGCCGACTTCAAACGCATCCTCGAGGAAACCTACGCGGTGTTCGCCCACCCGGCCGTGGCACCGCTGACCCAGCTGGGCGCCAACGAATGGGTGCTCGAGCTGTTCCAGGGCCCGACCCTGGCATTCAAGGACTTCGCCCTGCAGCTGCTCGGCCGCCTGCTCGATCATGTGCTGAGCAAGCGCGGCGAGCGTGTAGTGATCATGGGCGCCACCTCCGGCGATACCGGCTCGGCGGCCATCGAAGGCTGCAAGGCCTGCGAGCACGTCGACATCTTCATCATGCACCCGCACAACCGTGTGTCCGAGGTGCAGCGCCGGCAGATGACCACCATCCTCGGCGAGAACATCCACAACATCGCCATCGAAGGCAACTTCGATGACTGCCAGGAGATGGTCAAGGCCAGCTTCGCCGACCAGGGCTTCCTCAAGGGTACCCGGCTGGTGGCGGTCAACTCGATCAACTGGGCACGGATCATGGCCCAGATCGTCTACTACTTCCACGCCGCCCTGCAGCTCGGCGCGCCGCATCGCTCGGTAGCCTTCTCGGTGCCGACCGGCAACTTCGGCGACATCTTCGCCGGCTACTTGGCGCGTAACATGGGCCTGCCGATCAACCAGCTGGTGGTCGCTACCAACCGCAACGACATCCTGCACCGTTTCATGTCCGGCAACCGTTACGACAAGGACACCCTGCACCCGACCCTGTCGCCGTCGATGGACATCATGGTCTCGTCGAACTTCGAGCGCCTGCTGTTCGATCTGCACGGTCGCAACGGTGCTGCAGTGGCGGCACTGATGGATACCTTCAAGGCCACCGGCCACCTGGCCGTGGAAGAGGATCGCTGGACCGAAGCGCGCCGTCTGTTCGACTCGCTGGCGGTGGATGATGCCGCCACCTGCACAACCATTGCCGAGGTGCATGCCGCGACCGGCTACCTGCTCGATCCGCACACCGCGATCGGCGTCAAGGCCGCGCGTGAATGTCGCCGCAGCCTGGCGCTGCCGATGGTGGTGCTGGGTACCGCCCATCCGGTCAAGTTCCCGGAAGCGGTGGAGAAGGCGGGTATCGATGCGGTGCCGCAGCTGCCGCCGCACCTGGCCGACCTGTTCCAGCGCGAGGAGCGCTGCACGGTGCTGGCCAACGATCTGAAGACCGTCCAGGACTTCGTCAGCGCCCACGGCAACCGCGGCAAACCGCTGTAAGCTGCGCCTCGCTGTAATGAAAAAGGCCGACTGCATGCAGTCGGCCTTTTTCGTCAGGGATTGGATCGGCAGGGAACGTCATGCCAGTAGGCGGCAGGCAGGGCAACCATGGCACTGACCCTGTGAAGGTGCAGGATGGGACTCAGCGTGGAGCGTCACGCAGCGCTTCCAGCAGGCGCAGGGTCGGATAGCCATCCGCCGGCCAGCCCAGCTGCTGCTGGCTGGCACGCACCGCACGGCGGGTGTTGGCGCCAATGATGCCATCGCTGATGCCAGGGTCGAAGCCGCGGGCCGCCAGCTGCTGTTGCAGCTCGACACGCTGACTGCGTGACAGTGGCTGCTCTGTGCGTGGCCAGGCGGCGATGACCTTCCCCCCACCCTCGAAGCGCTCGGCCAGCAGGGCAATGCCCAGCG
>CAZFFB010000231.1:0-3846 GCA_964517735.1 uncultured Pseudomonas sp. | reverse complement strand
CGCCTCGCGCTGCATGCCCTGCTCGATGGCCTTGCGCTCGTGATTGAGCTGGTCCAGCTGGCGGGCCATGTCCAGCGCCAGCGCCTCGTCCGCGCAGAGCAGGCACTCGATACCAAGGCTCATGTCATCCAGCCGTCCGGCGGCATTCAGGCGCGGGCCGAGGATGAAGCCAAGATCAGTGGAGGTGATGCGCCGGTGATCGCGCCCGGCCACCTCGAGAAGTGCCCGCAGCCCCGGCCGGGCCCGCCCGGCACGGATCCGCGCCAGCCCCTGATGGACCAGGATGCGGTTGTTGGCATCCAGCGGTACCACGTCGGCGACACTGCCAAGCGCGACCAGATCCAGCAGCTCGGCCAGATTCGGCTCAGGCAGGCTGCGCCGGGCGAACCAGTCCCGCTCGCGCAGCCGCACGCGCAGGGCCAGCAGCACATAGAAGATCACCCCGACCCCGGCCAGCGACTTGCTGGGGAACGTGCAGCCAGGCTGGTTGGGGTTGACGATGGCCTCGGCCGCCGGCAGCTGCGCCCCCGGCAGGTGGTGGTCGGTGACCAGCACCTTGAGGCCAGCCGCCTGAGCCGCGGCCACCCCCTCGAGGCTGGAGATGCCGTTGTCGACGGTGACCAGCAGCTGCGGATGCCGCTCAAGGGCCACCGCGACGATCTCAGGCGTCAGGCCGTAGCCGTATTCGAAGCGGTTGGGCACCAGATAGTCGACTTGCGCCGCCCCCAGCGCCCGCAGCCCCAGCACGCCGATACAGCTGGCGGTGGCGCCATCGGCATCGAAGTCCCCGACAATCAGGATGCGCTCGCCCTGCTCCAGCGCCTGCTGCAAAAGATCTACCGCCGCCTCGATACCCTTGAGGCGCTGCCAGGGAATCAGCCGGGCCAGTGTCTTGTCCAGCTCCTGCGCGCTCTGCACACCGCGCGCGGCATACAGGCGGGTCAGCAGCGGCGGCAGATCGCCCAGATCAGGCAGTGTGGCGGGCAGCGGACGGGGGATGATGTGCATGACTCAGCCACGCTCCCCCAAGAGCCACTCCAGCGGCACCTCATGCTGGCCCCGCTCGTCCGTGACGAACAGCACGCCGTCACTGATCATCACGCTCCAGGCAATCGAGCGCGGCAGATCGCGGGCGAGGGTTTCCAGCACCGTGCCATCGACCGCCACCACGTTGAGGTTCTTCAGGCTACGCACGCCATCAAGCACCTTGGTCTGCCAGACCCGCAGGTTGCCATAGGCCAGCACGCTGACCCGCTCGGCGCGCCGCGAGCACCAGGTCATGCGCTCGGCATCGGGCTGGCCGACTTCAATCCAGTGCAGCACGCGATCATCCAGACTGCGCTCCCACAGGGCCGGCTCGTCAACATCCGACAGGCCACGGCCGAATGCCAGCTGCTCGTGGTACCAGAGGACATAGGCGATCAGGCGCACCGCCAGACGCTCCTCGGTTTCCGAGGGGTGGCGGGCGACAGTAAAGCGCAGGTTTTCGTAGATGTGCCGGTCAAGATCGGTGAGGTTGAGCTCGACTTTATAAGGCGTGGACTGCAGGGCCATGGACGCACTCGCGACGGATCGATAAGGCCGCGCAGTGTACCGGAATACGCCCGCCGCGCCGCCCTCAGGCCGCCGGCGGCGTACCCTGATCGTCCCGGGCGGCCTGCAGGGTGGCCAGCTGCTGACGCAGGCCAGCCAGTTCGCGGCGGCTGCGGGCCAGACTCAGGCGCAGGCGCGCCTGGGCATACAGGCTCAGCAGCAGCGCACAGACGCCGCCGGCGGCGAAGGCCAGTACCACCAGAAAGGCCACCGGCAGCTGCGGACTTTGCAGCGACAGGAACTGCAGACGGGCAAGGCCCTGATTTTCAAGGATGAACACCAGGGTCAGTGCCGCCACCGACAGCATCGCCAGCAGGGCCAGCACACGTTTGATCCACAGCATGAAGGGTCTCCGCAAGGACCGGCAGGGCGTCAGGGTAGCTCGTTGACGCGCTCGCGCAGTTCCTTGCCGGGTTTGAAGTGAGGGACGAACTTGCCGTCCAGGCTGACCGACTCGCCGGTCTTGGGATTGCGCCCGACCCGCGGGGCACGGTAGTGCAGCGAGAAGCTGCCAAAGCCGCGGATCTCGATCCGCTCACCGCAGGCCAGGGCACTGGCCATCTGCTCGAGCATGGTCTTGATCGCCAGCTCGACGTCGCGAGGTGACAGTTGTCCCTGATGGGTCACGATGCGCTCGATCAATTCCGACTTGGTCATGGTTTTCCCTTTGCTTTCAAGCGGCTAGATCACTTTGAGCGGTTGTAGCATGCCCGGCAGGATTTGCCTAGCCTGTCTCACTTGACAGGCTGCGGACATTCTGGGCGAGCAATCGCGCTTGCTGGACAACCGCGGTCGCTTTACCGTGGCGCCTTCGCTTTGGAGGATCCCATGCGCCCTGTCATTCGCCTGCTCGCGCCCCTTTTGCTGTCGCTGCCCCTGAGCGGCCTTGCCGAGACCGCACGCCCCTCTACCGAGCGCCTGCAGGGCGATCTGTTCTTCGATGGACAACGCCTGCTGCTGCGCCCGTGCGGCGAGCAATACGGCTACCCGCTGCTGATCAATGCCAAGGCCGACCCCGACGGAACCATTACCCAGGTGCTGGCCATCAGCCCGCTGCCGCTGTTCGTCGATCTACGCGGCGAGCTGTTCAGTGATGCCGAGGGCATCCCCTCCCTGCGCCTGCAGCAGCTTTATCGTCTGGAGTACGAAGGCCATGGATGCGCCGACAGCGGCTTTGCCAGCCGGCAGATCGGCGCCCAGGGCAACGAGCCTGGCTGGTGGATGCAGATCAGCGCCAGGGGTCTGGTGTTCGAGCGCCAAGGCGAGGCGCGCATCGCCCTGCCCTATCTGGAGGAGCGGTTGCCCGATGGCGGCATCAGCCTGTCCAGCGAGGCCGATGGCCGCCAGCTTGAACTGTGGCTGACCCCGGGGCTGTGCCAGGACAGCATGAGCGGTGCGCTTTATCACCTGCGCGCCCGGCTGCAGATCGATCGCCAGCCGCCCCTGCAGGGCTGCGCCAGCTTTGGCGGCGCCCGCGACTAGCACTCGCCCCGGAGCACGGCGCTCGCTATCCTGCGCCAAGGATCATCACACAGGAGAACGGCCATGCTACGCATTGCCATCAACGGTTACGGCCGCATCGGGCGCGCCATCGTACGGGCTCTGTTCCAGAAGGGACTCACCGAGCGTATCCAGATCGTCGCCATCAACGATCTGGGCAGCCACGCCACCCTCGCCCACCTGACCCGCTTCGACTCGACCTTCGGGCGCTTCCCGGGCGAGGTGCAGCTGGAGGGCGAATACCTGCAGGTCGGCTCGCAGCGCATCCGCCTGCTGCAGGAGGCGGACCCGCAGCGTCTGCCGTGGGGCGAGCTGGGCATCGATCTGGTCCTTGAGTGCAGCGGCAAGTTCAAGAAGCGCGAGCAGGCTGAACTGCACCTGGCCGCCGGCGCCGGACGCGTGCTGCTCAGCCATCCGCTGGAAAGTGCCGATCTGACCGTGGCCTATGGGGTCAACCACCAGCAGCTCGGCGCCCAGCGCATCGTCTCCAACGGCTCCTGCACCACCAACTGCCTGGCGCCGCTGGCCAAGGCACTGCACGAGAGCGTCGGGATCCGTCAGGGGCTGATCAATACCGTGCACGCCTACACGAACGATCAGAACCTGCTCGACCAGAACCACAAGGATCTGTACCGGGCCCGGGCTGCGGCGCTGTCGATCATCCCCACCAGCACCGGTGCGGCCAAGACCATTGGCCTGGTGCTGCCGGCCCTTGAGGGACGCCTCGATGGCCTGGCGGTGCGCGTGCCGACA
>CAZFFB010000230.1:0-3864 GCA_964517735.1 uncultured Pseudomonas sp. | reverse complement strand
AAGGATTATCCGGGCATTTGCCAAACGGTTTTTCCGCCTGCAGACCAACCGGCCGGCGATCACGATCACCCAGCTACGGTTGCCGGCGCCCACAAGGCACGCCCTGATGTCTCCCCTCGGTGTCGCCGATCCTTCATGACCGGCAACAAATGCAGCACACGACCTGCGTCATGTGCTGCAGTCTTCGTCAAATCTTGGGCATGCCGCCCGGAAGAAGGCTACCCATGCCACGCATCATTCGGGCCATGCCACCTTTGGTGGTCACCTTCTTCATCATCTTCTGCATCTGCTTGTGCTGCTTGATCAGCCGGCCGACATCCTGCACCTGGGTACCGGAGCCCAGCGCAATACGCCGCTTGCGCGAGCCGCTGATCATGTCTGGATCACGGCGCTCGGCAGGGGTCATCGAGTTGATGATCGCCTCCATCTGGCGGAACTGCTTCTCCGCGGCCTGCTGGGCGTTACCCATCTGACCCAGATTCATGCCACCGAGCATCGGCAGCTTGTCCATCAGGCTGCCGAGACCGCCCATGTTCTTCATCTGCTGCAGCTGATCACGAAAGTCTTCGAGATCAAAGCCCTTGCCCTTCTTCAGCTTCTGGGTGAGCTTGGCCGCCTTGTCGCGGTCCATGGTCTGCTCGGCCTGCTCGATCAGGCTGAGCACATCGCCCATGCCAAGGATCCGCGAGGCCACCCGGTCGGGATGGAACGGATCGAGCGCCTCGCTCTTCTCGCCCATGCCAAGGAACTTGATCGGCTTGCCGGTAATGGCGCGCACCGAGAGCGCAGCGCCGCCACGGGCATCGCCATCCACCTTGGTCAGCACCACGCCCGTCAGCGGCAGGGCATCATTGAAGGCGCGGGCCGTATTGGCTGCATCCTGACCAGTCATGGCATCGACCACAAACAGCGTCTCGACCGGATTGATCGCCGCGTGCACCTGCTGGATCTCCGCCATCATCTGCGCATCGATATGCAGGCGACCGGCGGTATCAACGATCACCACGTCGATGAACTTGAGCTTCGCCTCGGCAATGGCGGCGCGGGCGATATCCACCGGCTGCTGACTCAGATCCGAGGGGAAGAAGGTGACACCCACCTCGCCGGCCAGCGTTTCCAGCTGCTTGATCGCGGCCGGGCGGTAGACATCCGCCGAGACCACCAGCACCGACTTCTTCTTGCGCTCCTTGAGAAAGCGCGCCAGCTTGCCGACCGTGGTGGTCTTGCCCGCACCCTGCAGGCCCGCCATCAGGATCACCGCCGGCGGTGCGGCGTTCAGCGCCAGGTCCTCGTTAGCCTCCCCCATCAGCGCCTCAAGTTCGGCGCGGACGATCTTCACGAACACCTGGCCCGGGGTCAGGCTCTTGGACACCTCAGTGCCGACCGCACGATCCTTGACCTTGCTGACGAAGTCCTTGACCACCGGCAGCGCGACGTCGGCCTCAAGCAGGGCCATGCGCACCTCGCGCAGGGTGTCCTTGATGTTGTCTTCGGTCAGCTTGGCGCGGCCGGTGACATTACGCAGCGTCTGCGACAGGCGCTCGGTCAGATTCTCGAACATGCACGGTCCTTTGGAGGAGGAAGCTTGCGGCAAGGCGGCGGATTATAGCCGAGAGCAACGCCTACCGACACCGGTTGCAGACTTTCGAAGACCGTCGGTTCTGTGCCACACTCGCCCCCCTACAGGCATCCTCCACAAGGACTTATGACGCCTCTGCTGCCCAGCCTGGCAGCTGCCGGATTGTATGCCGGCGCTGCACTCTACCAGGCCCTGCTGCTCGCCCGCCGTGCCAGCCCCGCCCCGCGCCTGCTGGCCGGCTTCGGTGTTCCTGCCTTGCTGCTGCACCTTCTGGCCCTCTACCAGCTGCTGCTGGGTGATGGCGCACTGCGACTCAACTTTTTCAATACCGCCAGCCTGCTGGCTGCGGCGGTCATCGCTCTGACCCTGCTGGCCAGCATGCGCATACCGGTACACAACCTGCTGCTGCTGCTGTTCCCGCTGGGCAGCCTGACCAGCCTGCTGGCTGTACTGGTGCCGGCCGGCACCCTGCAGCCGATCCGTGAGGCGCCGGGCATCCTCGCCCATATCCTTCTCTCGCTGCTGGCCTATGGCCTTCTGACCATTGCCGTACTGCAGGCGCTGCTGCTGCTGCTGCAGAACCGGCAGCTCAAGCTCAAGCATCCCTCGGGCATCATCCGCACCTTCCCACCGCTGCAGACCATGGAAAGCCTGCTGTTTGGTTTCCTGTGGACCGGCTGGGTACTGCTGTCGCTGTCACTGCTGTCGGGCTGGGCATTCCTTGATGACCTGCTCGCCCAGCACCTGGCCCACAAGACCCTGCTGGCCTGTCTTGCCTGGCTGGTGTTTGCTGTCTTGCTGTGGGGACGGCACCAGCTCGGCTGGCGCGGCGCCACAGCCATCCGCTGGACCCTGGCCGGATTCCTGCTGCTGATGCTGGCCTACTTTGGCAGCAAGCTGGTTCGCGAATTCATCCTGCATATCTGAAACCAAGGCACCCACCGTGGACGACCTCCATTCCAGCTTCCTGTTCGGACTGCTGATCATCCTGATCCTCTGCTCGGCGTTCTTCTCCAGCTCCGAAACCGGCATGCTCAGCCTCAATCGTTACCGTCTGCGCCACCTGGAGCGCGAAGGCCACAAGGGTGCACGGCGTGCCAGTGCCTTGCTGACGCGCCCCGATCGGCTGCTTGGCACCATCCTGGTCGGCAACAACGTGGTCAACATCCTGGCCGCCTCGATCGCCACCGTGCTGGCCGTGGATATCTGGGGCGAGGCCGGCATCGCCATCTCCACGGTACTGCTGACCATCGTGGTGCTGATCTTCGGTGAAATCACGCCCAAAACCCTCGCCGCCCTGCGTCCGGAAACCATCGCCTTCCCGGCCAGCAGCGTGCTGAGTGTGCTGATGCGCCTGCTCTACCCCATCGTGTGGATCACCAGCGCGATCAGCAACCTGCTGCTGCGCCTGCTGGGGGTCGATCCAGCCCAGAAGCCCCAGGACAGCCTGTCCACCGAGGAGCTGCGCAGTGTGGTGCGCGAGTCCGGTCATGCCCTGCCTGCCAACCGGAAGAACATGCTGCTTGGCATCCTTGATCTGGAAAAGGTCACCGTCAACGACATCATGATCCCGCGTAACGAGGTCACAGGCATCGATCTGGATAATGACCTGGAGCAGATCACCGCGCAGCTGCGCAGTACCACCTTCACCCGCCTGCCGGTCTATCGCCACGACCTCAATCAGATCGAAGGCGTGGTGCACATGCGCCAGATCGCTCGCCTGCTGACCCACAACACCCTCAGCAAGGAAAACCTGCTCGCTGCCTGTAGCAGCCCCTACTTCGTCCCGGAAAGCACGCCGCTGTCCACCCAGCTGATCAACTTTCAGAATGAGAAACGCCGCCTGGGCATCGTGGTCGACGAATATGGCGAGGTCATCGGCCTGGTGACGCTGGAGGACATTCTTGAAGAAATCGTCGGCGAATTCACCAGTCCTGCCGGGCAGCGTGCGCCCGATATCCAGGCGCAGGAGGATGGCAGCTACCTGATCGAGGGCAGCGTCAATATCCGCGATGTGAACAAGAGCCTTGGCTGGGAGCTGCCCTGGGAAGGCCCCAAGACCCTCAACGGCCTGATCACCGAAGCCCTTGAGCAGATCCCCGACAGCGGTGTCTGCCTGCAGATCGCCGAGTACCGGCTGGAAATCATCCAGGCAGCGGAAAACCGCGTTAAAATCCTGCGCGCCTGGCAGGCGGGCGCGGCGCAGCCAAACACAGAAAGCGATGGCTGAGTGCCCATCCATCCCGCACACAAAGCAAATAGCCGGCCCCGCAGGGCCGGCTGTG
>CAZFFB010000229.1:0-3869 GCA_964517735.1 uncultured Pseudomonas sp. | reverse complement strand
GTGATCTGCGCGGTCAACGGCGTGGCCGCCGGCGCCGGCGCCAACATCGCCCTGGCCTGCGACATCACGCTTGCAGCGAAGTCAGCCAGCTTCATCCAGGCGTTCTGCAAGATCGGCCTGGTGCCGGATTCCGGCGGCACCTGGACCCTGCCGCGCGCGGTCGGCATGGCCCGCGCCAAGGCCCTCGCCCTGCTCGGCGACAAGCTGTCCGCCGAGCAGGCCGAGCAGTGGGGGATGATCTGGCGCTGCGTCGACGACGAGGCGCTGCAGGACGAAGCCCTCAAGCTGGCCCGCCAGCTGGCCACCCAGCCGACCTACGGCCTGGCGCTGATCAAGCGCGCGCTGAACGCCAGCGCCAGCAACAGCTTCGACGCGCAGCTCGATCTTGAGCGTGACCTGCAGCGCCTGGCCGGGCGCAGCGAAGACTACCGCGAAGGCGTCGCCGCCTTCATGGCCAAACGTACCCCCGAATTCAAGGGCCGCTGAGATGACCGCACTGCATAAAGACGCCGCCATCGCGGTGATCGGCGCCGGCGCGATGGGCGCCGGCATCGCCCAGGTCGCCGCCCAGGCCGGCCATCCGGTGGCCCTGTTCGACACCCGCGAAGGCGCCGCCGCCCAGGCCATCGCCGGCATTGCCAGGCAGCTCGGCAAGCGCGTCGAGGCCGGCAAGCTGGACGCCGCCGAGCGCGACGCCGTGCTCGCCCGCCTGAGCCCGGCCGCCCGCCTGGAAGATCTCGAAGGCAGCGCCCTGGTGGTCGAGGCCATCGTCGAGAACCTGCAGGTCAAGCGCGAGCTGTTCGAGAAACTGGAAGCCATCTGCGGCGACGACTGCATCCTCGCCAGCAACACCTCCTCGCTGTCGATCACCTCGCTGGCCGCCACTTTGCAGCGCCCCGAGCGCGTCGCCGGCCTGCACTTCTTCAACCCGGCGCCGGTGATGGCGCTGGTCGAGATCGTCGCCGGCCTGGCCAGCGACAAGGCGGTGGTCGACTGCCTGTACGCCACCGCCAAGGCGTGGGGCAAGAAGCCGGTGCATACCAAATCGACCCCGGGCTTCATCGTCAACCGCGTGGCCCGGCCGTTCTACGCCGAGAGCCTGCGCCTGCTGCAGGAAGGCGCCGGCGACTGCGCCAGCCTCGACGCCCTGCTGCGCGACGCCGGGGGCTTTCGCATGGGTGCCTTCGAGCTGACCGACCTGATCGGCCACGACGTCAACTACGCGGTGACCTGCTCGGTGTTCGACGCCTACTACGGCGACTTCCGCTTCCAGCCGTCCTTGATCCAGAAGGAGCTGGTCGATGCCGGCCGCTTCGGCCGCAAGAGCGGTCGCGGCTTCTACGACTACGCCGAAGGCGCCGAGCGCCCGGCGCCGCAGAGCCTGCCCGCCGCCGCCAAGCCCGCGTGCGTGGTGGTGGAAGGCGACCTCGGCCCGGCCTCTGCACTGGTCGAACGCCTCGAAGCCGCCGGCATCGAGATCGTCCGCCGCGACGGCACCGGCCTGATCCGCGCCGGCGAAGCCGTGCTGGCCCTGAGCGACGGCCGCATGGCCGCCGAGCGCGCCCGTGACGAAGGCCTGCGCAATCTGGCGCTGTTCGACCTCGCGCTGGACTATTCGAAAGCCACCCGTCTGGCCGTGGCCTTCGCTGCCGACTGCGACGCGAGCGCCCGCGAAGCGGTCGCCGGTCTCTTGCAGGCCGCCGGCATCAGCGTGACCGCAGTGACCGATAGCCCGGCGCTGGTGGTGCTGCGCACCGTCGCCATGCTCGCCAACGAGGCCGCCGACGCCGTGCTGCAGGGCGTCGGCTCTGCCGCCGACATCGACCTGGCGATGTGCGCCGGGGTCAACTATCCCAAGGGCCCGCTGGCCTGGGCCGATGCCATCGGCGTCGGCACCGTGCTGACCGCGCTCGACCACCTGCAGCGCAGCTATGGCGAGGACCGCTACCGTCCGTCCCTGCTGCTGCGCCGCCTGCACTGCGCCGGAGAGCGTTTCCATGGCTGACAACAACAACGAACTGACGCCCCAGCAACTGGCCGAAGCCTGCGCCGCCGCCATGAACGAGCGCGACCTGGCGGTGCGCCACCTCGGCATCAAGATCCTCCGCGTGGCGCCGGGTGCGGCCGACCTGCAGATGACCATCAGCGAGATCATGATCCAGGGCCACGCCAGCTGCCACGGCGGCTACCTGTTCACCCTCGCCGACTCGGCCTTCGCCTACGCCTGCAACAGCTACGACGACGTCTGCGTCGCGCTCGGCTGCAGCATCGACTACATCGCCCCCGGCCGCCTTGGCGATGTGCTCACCGCGCGCGCCAGCGAGGTCAGTCGCAGCGGTCGCACCGGCAACTACGACGTACGCATCGAGAACCAGCACGGCCAGCTGATCGCCGTGTTCCATGGCAAGTCCTACAAGGTGCGCGGCACCGTCCGCCAGCAGGAGAATGAAGCATGAGCGAAGCCCTGATCATCGATGCCATCCGCACCCCGATCGGCCGCTATGCCGGCGCGCTGTCCACCGTGCGTGCGGATGATCTTGGCGCGGTGCCGCTGCGCGCGCTGATGGCGCGCAACCCGCAGGTCGACTGGACTGCCGTCGACGACGTGATCTTCGGCTGCGCCAACCAGGCCGGCGAGGACAACCGCAACGTCGCGCGCATGTCCTCGCTGCTCGCCGGCCTGCCGATCGGCGTGCCGGGCACCACCGTCAACCGCCTGTGCGGCTCGGGCATGGACGCCATCGGCGCCGCCGCCCGCGCCCTGCGCTGCGGCGAGGCCCAGCTGATGATCGCCGGCGGCGTGGAATCCATGTCGCGCGCGCCCTTCGTGATGGGCAAGGCCGACAGTGCCTTCTCCCGATCGGCAGAGATCTTCGACACCACCATCGGCTGGCGCTTCGTCAACGCCCTCATGAAGAAGGAATTCGGCATCGACTCGATGCCGGAGACCGCCGAGAACGTCGCCGAGCAGTTCGGCGTGTCGCGCGCAGACCAGGACGCCTTCGCCCTGCGCAGCCAGCAGAAGACCGGCGCGGCCATGGCGCGCGGGCGCTTCGCGCGCGAGATCGTCCCGGTGGAGATTCCCCAGCGCAAGGGCCCAGCCAAGGTGGTCGAGCAGGACGAGCACCCGCGTCCGGACACCACCCTGGAGCAGCTGGCCAAGCTCGGCACGCCGTTCCGCGACGGCGGCAGCGTCACCGCCGGCAACGCCTCGGGCGTCAACGACGGCGCCTGCGCCCTGCTGCTGGCCAGCCCGGCCGCCGCCGCCCGCTTCGGCCTCAAGGCCCGCGGCCGGGTGCTGGCGATGGCCAGCGCCGGCGTCGAACCGCGCATCATGGGCATCGGCCCGGTGCCGGCGACCCGCAAGGTACTGGAGCTGGCGGGCCTGAGCCTGGCCGACATGGACGTGATCGAGCTCAACGAGGCGTTCGCCGCCCAGGGCCTGGCCGTGCTGCGCGAGCTGGGCCTCAAGGACGACGACGCCCGGGTCAACCCCAACGGCGGCGCCATCGCCCTCGGCCATCCGCTGGGCATGAGCGGCGCGCGCCTGGTCACCACCGCGCTCAACGAGCTGGAAGAGCGCCAGGGCCGCTACGCGCTGTGCACCATGTGCATCGGCGTCGGCCAGGGCATCGCCATGGTCATCGAGCGCCTGTAACTACCTGCTTTGCACGAACGGGCGGCGCAGACCGCCCCTGGCCTGACAAGAATAAAGAGAGACGCCATGAACGCCATGCATTCGTTCAACCCGAACAAAGCCCAGCTGGATCCGATGGAAACCGCCAGCCTCGATCACCTGCGCGCCCACCAGCTCGAGCGCCTGCGCTGGACCCTGCAGCATTCCTACGACAACGTGCCGGTGTACCGGC
>CAZFFB010000228.1:0-3876 GCA_964517735.1 uncultured Pseudomonas sp. | reverse complement strand
CTGTCGGCCAGCTGCTGGTTGGTGTGTCCGCGCGCCATCTGGCGCAGCACCTCCAGCTCACGACGGGTCAGGGGTTCGGCCAGCGGCATCCGCGGGGGGTGTGGCATCAGGTGTGCCAGTCCCGGCAGCAGGGCCTGCAGGGGGGCGGATTCGGCCAGCGCAGGCAGGCCGGCCTGGCGGCGGACCGGTGCGTGCAGCAGCTGGCGCAGCAGTCCCTCCAGGGCGCGGCCCTCATGGTGCAGCAGCTGGGCAAAACCATGCGTCAGGGCTAGCTGCAGGGCCTTGTCCAGGCAGAGCAGCGCGTCCTGTTGCTCGCCGCGATCACTGTGCAGCAGGGTGGCCAGCAGCCACAGATCCAGCTGCAGACGCCGGTTGTGCTGGGTGCCTGCCTGCGTCTGCAGTCTGGCGAGGATCTGCCAGGCCATCGCCGGCTGGCCGAGGTGGCGCTGTACCCAGGCATAGGCTAGCCACTCGTCGCTCAGCAGGTCCTCGCCATAGCGGCGCTGGCTGTCGTGCCATTCCTGCAGCCAGTCGAGGATGAAGGCCTGATCGCGCTCGCGCACCGCCAGCCGGACCCGCCAGGCGCCGGCCAGGCGGTACAGGCCGAACTGGCGGAACTGGCGCGCCAGGCGGCGTGCCTCGTCCCAGCGCGAACGGGCGCGGGCGCCATCGCCCAGCGCATCATGCAGACAGGCCTGATGGTGCAGAACCTGGCCGAGGACCGCCGAGTGGGGGAAGCCTAGGGCGAGGGTTTCGGCCCTGAGCAGGCGCTGGCGGGCCTGGGGCAGGTGATTCTGCTGGAGCAGCGCCAGCCCCAGACCCAGCTGATGGAAGACTTCATAGACGTTGCGCGAGGCGGTGCTGGGCGACTGCTGCTCGAGCGCGAGGAAGCGGCGCATCGCAGCGCGGCTGTCGCCCTCGGCCAGCTCGACCTGCCCGCACAGGAGATGTGGAATGTTGATGAAGCCGCTGAAGCCGAAGGCGCTGAAGTCGTCCAGTGCCTGCTGCGCCTGACGCCGTGCCTCCTGCAGTTCGCCCAGGGCAAACAGACAGCGGGCCTGATTGAGGTGCAGGACGGCGCTGGCGGCATTGCGTGGCGGGGTCTGCTCCAGTGCCCGCCTGGCCAGGGTCAGCCCGTGACGCAGGTTGCCGCCCAGAAACGCCAGCAGGGTGCGCAGGTAGGTGATGGTCTGCACCACCCGCTCGGGGCTGCGCACGATGCCCCGGCGCTGCAGCTGGCGCAGGCGCTGGATGCAGCCCTGGATGCGTTCGATATTATTGGTCACCAGCACGGTCGACGCCTCGCTGATCGCCAGGGTGAAATGATCGTTGCCGGGCGGGCCGTCCATCTCGACCTGACCGAGCAGGTCGACTAGGGCGTTGACCTGGCCGTCGCGCAAGAGGTCGAAGGTGTGGCGCTCGGCAATGGCCAGCACGGCGTGAAAATCGCCCGCCCGGCCGTACTGATGGATGGCCTCCGAATAGCGGCGCCGGCTCAGCAGCCAGTCGGCGGCCTGGCGATGCAGCTGGCGGACCTGCTGCGGGTCACGCTGGCGCAGGCGCCGATAGAGCACCTCGCGCAGCACCCCGTGATAGCGCAGCTCATCGCGCAGGCCCGGACGCTGCTCGATGAACAGGTCACGGCGCAGCAGGTGGCGGATCAGGCGCTGGCTGCCCTCAACGGCCCCCAGCCGGTCGGCCAGCTCCGGCTCGAAGGTCTGCACCACCGACGTCCTTTCCATGAAGGTGCGCAGTTCCGCGGGCAGGCGGGCGAGCAGCTCCTCGTCAAAAAAGGCCGACAGGTAGGCATAGGCCTGGCGGGAGACATCGCGCAGCAGTTCCGGGGCCTGGGCTGCGGGAGCCAGCTCGCGATGGGCGGTGAGCCAGAACAGCAGCCCGGTGATCCAGCCCTCGCTGCTGGCGTGCAGGGCGTGCAGCAGGTCGGCCTCAAGGTGCAGGCCGCGCAGGGTGGTCAGCTGGTGGATCTCTTCGCTGTCAAGGCTCAGCTCGTGGGCATCGATCACCGCCAGACGCTCGTTGCAGCGCAGGTGATTGCTGGCCAGAGGGTGCGCGCCTTCGCAGGCAGCCACCAGCTGCAGCGAAGGCGGGGCAAAGCGCAGCAGCTGGTCGAGATAGTGACAGGCCTGCGGGTTGCCCAGCAGGTGCAGGTCATCGAGAAACAGGGTAAAGGCTCCGCGCTGCTCAAGGTGCTGCTGCAGCTGCTGCCAGAGCAGGGCCTGTGCCGGACGGGTGAGCGGGTCGGCGCCGGTGGCAAGGCCCAGAGCATGGGCGAGCTGGCGCAGCAGATGCTGGGGCTGGTTGTCGGCAGGGCTCAGGCGATACCAGGCCCAGGGGCTCTGCAGCTGATGGGCATGCTGGGCGAGCAGGGTGCTCTTGCCATAGCCCAGCGGCGCGCTGAGCAGGATCAGTCGGCAGGGGCGCTCGCGGGCCTCCTTGAGCAGCAGCTGCAGGCGCGGCCGCTCAAGGAGGCCCGCACAGAGCAAAGGCGGGCGGTGCTGGCTGGGGTCGATCGACAGGCTGGACATCGGCTTTCTGATTGTTGTTCACGGGATGCCGGCCGGACAGTAGCAGAATCACCGCCCGCATGGGGCGCGTGGCCGCTGCAGGCGCTGGATCAGGCCCGCCGGTGCCGATCATCCTGCTCAGTCATGGGCCTCGCCGGCCCGGCGCAACAGTTGTCGGCAGCGCTCGGAGAGGTGCAGGACCCGCAGGTGCTTGCCGGCGCGCGCGTAGCGCTCGCGCAGGGTCTTGAGCGCAGCGATGGCCGAGTAATCGACAAAGCTCAGATGGCGGCAGTCGAGGGTGACCTGGGGCGGATCACCGGCCACATCGAACAGGTTGAGAAAAGGGGTGGTCGAGGCGAAGAACAGCGTGCCATGCGCCCGGTACAGCGCGCTGCCGTCGGCCTGCGCGTCGCGATCGGCATACAGCTCGCGGGCCTGCTGCCAGGCGAAGTTCAGCGCGGCGATGACGATTCCGCACAGCACCGCGGTGGCCAGGTCGGTGAACACGGTGATCACCGTCACCGCGAAGATCACCAGCGCATCGTTGCGCGGCACCTTGCCGAGCACCCGCAGCGAGGCCCAGGCGAAGGTCTGCTGGGCGACCACAAACATCACCCCGACCAGCGCGGCCAGCGGGATGCGCTCGATCAGCGGCGCAAGAAACAGCACGAACAGCAGGATCATCACCCCGGCCACCACCCCGGACAGCCGGCCGCGGCCGCCGGAGCCGAGGTTGATCATGGTCTGGCCGATCATCGCGCAGCCGCCCATGCCGCCGAACAGCCCGGAGGCGATGTTGGCCGCGCCCAGCGCGGTGCACTCGCGGTCCGGGTAGCCGCGGCTCTGGGTGATCTCGTCGGTGAGGTTGAGGGTCAGCAGGGTTTCCAGCAGGCCGACCAGTGCCATCAGCACCGCGTAGGGGGCGATGATCGCCAGGGTCTGCAGGTTCCAGGGGATGTCCGGCAGGGCGAAGGCCGGCAGGCCGCCGGCGATGTTGGCCATGTCGCCGAGGGTGTGGGTCGGCAGCTCGAGCAGCCAGACCGCCAGGCCGACGCCGAGGATCGCCACCAGCGCCGGCGGCACCGCGCGGGTCAGGCGCGGCAGCAGGTAGACGATGGCCATGGTCGCCGCCACCAGCCCGAGCATCAGGGTCAGCGAATTGCCGCCCAGCCACGCCTCGCCGTCCTTGAAGTGCTCCAGCTGGGACAGGGCGATGACGATCGCCAGGCCATTGACGAAGCCGAGCATCACCGGATGCGGCACCATGCGGATCAGCTTGCCGAGGCGCAGCAGGCCGAAGGCGACCATGATCAGGCCGCCGAGCAGCACGGTGGCCAGCAGGTACTGCGCG
>CAZFFB010000227.1:0-3984 GCA_964517735.1 uncultured Pseudomonas sp. | reverse complement strand
AAGTCGCCCTCCAGCGAATCGGCAGAGCGGCTGACCGAGCCTTCCTTGACCCTGCCGCCGGCGCGGATACGCGCGCCTTCCGGCACCTCGCCTGCAGCAATCTGGGTCGGGGTGTAGAACAGGTTGATGTTCTGCTGCAGGGCGCTAAGGGCCAGGCCCACGGCTACTGCAACGCCGGCGAGCAGGCCGAGGATGATGAACAGGCGCTTCTTGCGCTGCGGATTCATTGCAAGCCCTCCCGGCGCAGACGACGCGCCTCTTGTTGCAGGTAGCGGCGCCGGGCCAGCAGCGGCAGCGCCACGTTGAGTGCCAGGACCACCAGGCTGACCGCAAAGCAGGTCCACACGTACAGGCCATGCTTGCCCATGGCCAGAAAGTCGCTGAAGGATTCAAAACTCACAGACTGCGCTCCACTTCGGCCTTGACCCAGCTGGCCCGTGCTTCGCGGCGCAGGACTTCAAGGCGCATGCGCAGCAGCAGGCTGACGGCAAAGAAACAATAGAAACCCAGCACCATGAGCAGCAGCGGAATCCACATCTCAGGCGGCATCGCCGGCTTCTCGGTCAGGGTGAAGGTGGCCGGCTGGTGCAGGGTGTTCCACCACTCCACCGAGTACTTGATGATCGGAATGTTGATCACCCCGACGATCGACAGCACCGCACAGGCCTTGGCGGCGCTGTCACGGTTGCTGATCGACTGCCCCAGCGCAATCACCCCAAAGTACAGGAACAGCAGGATCAGCATCGAGGTCAGCCGGGCATCCCACACCCACCAGGAACCCCAGGTCGGCTTGCCCCAGACCGCTCCGGTGAACAGGGCGATGAAGGTCATCCAGGCACCGATCGGTGCGGCGCACTGCAGGGCGACATCGGCCAGCTTCATCTTCCACACCAGCCCGACCACCCCGGCTACCGCCAGCATGATGTAACAGGACTGGGCGAGAAACGCCGCCGGCACGTGCACGTAGATGATGCGGAAGCTGTTGCCCTGCTGGTAATCCGGCGGGGCGAAGGCCAGCCCCCAGACCAGACCGGCGGCCAGCAGCAGCACAGTGGCCAGCGACAGCCAGGGCAGCCAGCGACCGCTGATTTCGTAGAACCACTTGGGCGAACCCAGCTTGTGAAACCATGTCCAGTTCATCGGAGTGCTCACTTCATTCGCCGACGCTGATTTTCAGCCCGGCTGCGATGGCAAGGGGGGTCAGGGTCACGGACAGCGCCGTCAGGCTGGCCAGCCAGAGCAGATGACCGGCGGCCGGCAGGCCCTGCAAGGCCGCCTGCAGGGCACCGCTGCCCAGGATCAATACCGGGATGTACAACGGCAGGATCAGCAGCGCCAGCAGCAGACCACCACGCTTGAGGCCAACGGTCAGCGCCGCACCGACGGCCCCCAGCAGGCTCAGGATCGGCGTACCCAGCAGCAAGGTAGCCAGCAGTACCGGCAGACAGCGTCCGGGCAGGCCCAGCATCAGCGCCAGCAGCGGCGCCAGCATGACCAGACTCAAGCCACAGAGCAGCCAGTGTGCCAGCACCTTGGCCAGCACCAGAAGAGGCAGCGGGTGCGGCGAAAGGACCCACTGCTCCAGAGAACCATCCTCAAAATCGCTGCGAAACAGCCCATCGAGCGACAGCAGGACCGCCAGCAGCGCCGCCACCCAGAGCAGCCCGGGCGAGAGCGTCTGCAGCTGCTGACTCTCAGGGCCGACCGCCAGGGGGAACAGGGCGATGACGATGGCGAAGAACACCAGCGGGTTGAGCAGCTCAGCGGGCCGGCGAAACAGCAGGCGCGTCTCGCGCACCAAAAGCTGGTTGAACACATTACTCATGGGCGGCGCTCCGTCGCGACAGATCCAGTTCGCGGTAGCCGGACGGACGCTGCCCCAGGGTGTGGTGAGTGGTCAGTACCACCATGCCACCGGCCTCGCAATGCGCCGCCAGGTGGGCTTCGAGCTGGGCTACGCCCTGCTTGTCGAGGGCGGTAAAGGGCTCATCGAGGATCCACAGCGGCGGTGGATTCAGGTACAGGCGTGCCAGCGCGACGCGGCGCTGCTGACCGGCCGACAGGGTGTGACAGGGTACATCCTCAAAGCCACGCAGGCCGATATCCGCCAGCGCCTGCCAGATCGCCTCACGGCTGGCCGGCACCTGCAGGGCGCACAGCCAGGCCAGGTTCTCCTCGGCGCTCAGCAGGGCCTTGATGCCCGCGGCATGGCCGATCCACAGCAGGTTACGGGCCAGGGTATCGCGCTGCGCACCAAGGGCTCTCCCGGCCAGGCAGATCTCTCCGGCGCTTGGCTGCATCAGCCCGGCCAGAAGGCGCAGCAGGCTGGTCTTGCCGCTGCCGTTGGGCCCGGCGATCTGCAGCAGCTCGCCCGGATGCAGACGCATGTCGAGGCGCTCGAACAGCAGACGCTGATCACGCTCGCAGGCAAGCTCGCACGCTTCGAGGAAGGGACTGGTCACAGCATGGCTATCCGTCGGCGATCCGGGGCGGCCGGCCGTCTGCCGGCCGGGTCGGCGCGCATTATACATAGCCGCCCGAGCGCCCGAGGTGCGGATTTTTCGACAGTGTGTGACCACGCTGAAGCACGCGCTGCAGCCCTCAGGACGGACGTGGGCGCGGCGTGTGCTGGGCGGCCACCAGCCGCTCGACGAAGAACTCCAGGTGCCCGCGTGGATTGGCCGGCAGTGGCCAGCTATCGATGGTCTCGGCCAGCCGGGCATAAGACTGAGCGATGCGGCTGCGCGGCTGCAGCTCGCAGACCACACCCTGGCGCTGTACAGCGCGGCGCAGAGTGTCATCGAACGGCAGCGCCCCCAGATAGTCCAGTGCGATGCCATCCAGCTCATCGAGCTGCTGCAGCAGGCGCCCGTGCAGCGCCCGGCCCTCGGCCGCGCTGTGCGTCATGCTGGCCAGCAGGTGCACCCGGCGCAGCCCCTGGGGGCTGTCCAGGCGGCGCAGCAGAGCCAGTGCGGCCGCCTGAGCTGCCGGTTCATCACTGACCATCAGTACTACCTCGC
Organism: uncultured Pseudomonas sp.; assembly: GCA_964517735.1. GTDB lineage: Bacteria > Pseudomonadota > Gammaproteobacteria > Pseudomonadales > Pseudomonadaceae > Geopseudomonas. The sequence goes on along the minus strand of CAZFFB010000227.1, from coordinate 964 downwards.
TGGCAGCGCGCAGCATGCAGCACACATCCACGCCAAGGCCTGGCGCGCAGTCGATCAGCAGCACCTGCGGCGGCTGCGCCAGAGTGCTGAAGGACTGGATCAGCCCGGCCAGCTGACGCAGATCGGGCAGCCGATCAAGGCTGCTGCCAGCCAGCAGCTGCAGCTCGCCGAACGGCTGGATCGCCTGGGCCAGACTGCACTGTCCGGCCAGCACCTCCCGCAGGGTGCGCGCAGGCGAAAGCCCCAGACTGACGGCGACCCCGGGCACGGCAAAGGCGGCATCCAGCAGCAGCACCCGCCGGCCACGGGCGGCCAGCGATACGGCGAGATTGATCGCCGCCTGGGTCTTGCCCACGCCACCCTTGCCGCTGGCCAGGGCGATCACCTGCACCGGCGGCAGCGCCGCGCTCAGGACGCGCCTTCCTCGTCACGGCGCTGCATGCCGTACTTGCGCATCTTCTCCACCAGGGTGGTGCGGCGCAGGCGCAGGCGCTCGGCGGCACGCGCCACCACACCACCGGCATCATCCATCGCCTGCTGGATCAGCATCTGCTCAAGCGTGCCCAGGTACTCCTTGAGATCCAGCCCCCCCACCGGCAGCAGCACCGGGGAGTCAAGGCCTGGCAGACTGCCGGCACTGGCAGCGGCGGCTTGGGCGGGCGCTTCGTGCTCCTCGGAGAGGTAACGGTACTTGCGCGGCAGCTCGCTGACACCGATCACGCCGTAGGGATGCATGATCGCCAGACGCTCGACCAGATTGGCCAGCTCGCGCACATTGCCCCGCCAGTCGTGCTGGCACAGCGAGAGCAGTGCCGAGGAGTTGAAGCGGATCGAACCGCGCCGTTCATGCTCCAGCCGTGCGGTCAGCTCGTTGATCAGCAGTGGAATGTCCTCGACCCGCTCGCGCAGCGGCGGCAGCTCGATGGTGAAGCGACTGAGCCGGTAAGAGAGGTCGCTGGCGAAC
>CAZFFB010000226.1:0-4004 GCA_964517735.1 uncultured Pseudomonas sp. | reverse complement strand
GGCCCCGACGAGCGCGGCCTGTTCGGCCCGTTCGGCGGCCAGTTCGTCGCCGAAACCCTGATGCCGCTGATCAACGACCTGGCCGCCGAGTACGAGGCTGCCAAGCAGGATCCGGCGTTCCTCGAGGAACTGGCCTACTTCCAGCGCGACTACATCGGCCGCCCCAGCCCGCTGTACTTCGCCGAACGCCTCACCGAGCACTTCGGCGGCGCGAAGATCTACTTCAAGCGCGAGGAGCTGAACCACACCGGCGCGCACAAGATCAACAACTGCATCGGCCAGATCCTGCTGGCCAAGCGCATGGGCAAGAAGCGCATCATCGCCGAGACCGGCGCCGGCATGCACGGCGTGGCCAGCGCCACCGTGGCCGCGCGCTTTGGCATGGAGTGCGTGGTGTACATGGGCACCACCGACATCGACCGCCAGCAGGCCAACGTCTTCCGCATGCGCCTGCTCGGCGCGCGCATCGTGCCGGTCACCGCCGGCACCGGCACCCTCAAGGATGCCATGAACGAGGCGCTGCGCGACTGGGTGACCAACGTCGACACCACCTTCTACCTGATCGGCACCGCCGCCGGCCCCCACCCCTATCCGGCGATGGTCCGTGACTTCCAGGCGGTGATCGGCCGCGAAACCCGCGCGCAGATGCTGGAGAAGGAAGGCCGCCTGCCCGACTCGCTGGTCGCCTGCATCGGCGGCGGCTCCAACGCCATCGGCCTGTTCCATGAATTCCTCGACGAGCCGAACGTGGGCATCATCGGCGTCGAGGCCGCCGGTCACGGCGTCGACACCGGCAAGCACGCCTCCAGCATGGCCGGCGGCACCCCCGGCGTGCTGCACGGCAACCGCACCTTCCTGCTGCAGGATGCCGACGGGCAGATCACCGATGCCCACTCGGTGTCCGCCGGCCTCGACTACCCCGGCGTCGGCCCCGAGCACGCCTGGCTGCATGATGTCGGGCGCGTCGAGTACGTACCGATCACCGACCACGAGGCGCTGCAAGCCTTCCACACCTGCTGCCGCCTGGAAGGCATCATCCCGGCCCTGGAAACCGCCCACGCGCTGGCCGAAGCCTTCAAGCGCGCGCCCGCCCTGCCCAGGGATCACCTGATGGTGATCAACCTGTCCGGCCGCGGCGACAAGGACATGCAGACCGTGATGCACCACATGCAGGAAAACCTGGAGAAACACTGATGAGCCGTCTGCAGAGCCGCTTTGCCGCGCTGAAAGAACAGAACCGCGCCGCCCTGGTCACCTTCGTCACCGCCGGTGATCCGGACTACGCCACCTCGCTGGAAATCCTCAAGGGCCTGCCGGCGGCCGGCGCCGACGTGATCGAGCTGGGCATGCCCTTCACCGACCCGATGGCCGACGGCCCGGCGATCCAGCTGGCCAACATCCGCGCCCTTGGCAACGGCCAGAACATGGACAAGACCCTGCAGATGGTCCGCGAATTCCGCGCCACCGAGCAGGACACCCCGCTGGTGCTGATGGGCTACTACAACCCCATCTACATCTACGGCGTGGAACGCTTCATTGCCGATGCCAGGGAAGCCGGCGTCGACGGCCTGATCGTCGTTGACCTGCCGCCGGAACATAACGACGAACTGTGCGACCCGGCCCAGGCCGCTGGCATCGACTTCATCCGCCTGACCACCCCGACCACCGACGACACCCGCCTGCCGACCGTGCTCAACGGTAGCTCCGGCTTCGTCTACTACGTCTCGGTAGCCGGCGTCACCGGTGCCGGCGCGGCGACCATGGAGCATGTGGAGCAGGCCGTAGCTCGCCTGCGCCGCCACACCGACCTGCCGCTGTGCATCGGCTTCGGCATCCGCACCCCGGAACACGCCGCCGAAGTGGCCAAACGCGCCGATGGCGCGGTGGTGGGCTCGGCGCTGATCGACCAGATTGCCAAGGCGGCGTCGCCGGCTGAGGCGGTGAGTGGGGTGCTGGGGCTGTGCCGGGAGCTGGCCGAGGGCGTGCGGGGGGCGCGGACGTAAGCGCGACACAATACCCTGCGCTTGAACTGACAGGCCGCTACATCCCCCCGGAGTAGCGGCCTGCCTTTTAGGGCTTGTTCTATCGGTCACTCACCGATTTTTCTGGCCGATGGTGACTCCGCCTTGGGGCTGGGTACCGACTGCACCAGACGCAGCAGGGTTTCTGCGGTGGCCGCGTCGGTGAGGCGCTGCTTGCCGTCGCTGGCGGTCATTTTCAACTGGTGACAATCTGTCACCAGTTGACTGCCCTCCTTGGCAAGGCGCTCCTTGAGCTTGTTCCAGTACTTGCGTGCGGTCTGGTAGTCGGGCTGTTCGGTCAGCACCTGGACGATGTCGATGACCGAGAACCACCAGGTTTCGCTCTGCTCGTCGTAGACGCGGCGGATGCGCTGGGTTTCGAACAGGGCAACGTCGTTGGGCAGGTCGCTCATGCGCATACCTCGTCAGTGGTCTTTTTCCGCCGCGCCGGCTTGGCGGCCGGTTGGCGCTGCAGGTAGTGCAGGTAGAGGTCGAAGAGGAAGGCGACCCGTTCGGCCTCGCTCTTGAAGCCGCTCTTGCCGTAGGCGGCGTCGACGGCCTTGTCCAGCGCCTGGTGGGCCTTGAGCAGCGGCACCGGCATGGTCAGCGGATCGTAGAGCGCGGCGAGCGATTCGCCGGGGTACTGGGCGCGGGCGTCGAGCACGGCCTGGGCGGCCTTTTCGATGGCGCTGCGCAGCTTCTCCGCGCGCTTGGGATCATCCGCTTCCGGCAACTCCGGCCAGGGGAAGTTGTTGTAGACGATGCCGGCGGAGTAGCGGTAATCGCTTTTCAGGCGGCCAGCTACGGATCGGATCCAGGCATTGTGCATCTGCGAAGACAAAATCCCTAAATGAAAAATCGTGGCACCTGAGACAACCAAATTAGCATCGCCCGACAAACTATCTGGCCCGACAAAGCCCATTGGTAGAACGTTGCGTGACTCAGAAGAATGCCTTGGGATAATCAAGTAGGAGTCGGCTGGAATATTCTCCACATGAAAGCGCGTCGGCGTTTCCGCCAGCTTGCGGGTCGGCGCGCTCTTGCTCGCCAGCCGGGTCTGCTTCACCGCTTCGATACGCTTGAGCGCCTGCGGCATCTTGCGCAGCTCACCCGGCGGGCAGTCGCCCAGCCACAGGCACCAGCGCTGGTAGCCGTTGAGAAATTCGTCGGCGCCCAGCCAGCGACGGAACCAGGGCGCGGCCTGCGGCTCCAGCTCAAGGAATGCCGCTTTTTCCTCATCGGTAAACAGGTAGTGACCGCCGTCGATGGGCTTGTTGCCGATGCCGATGCTCGGCACCTGGCACAGCGGCTGGCTGCGGTTCTCCAGGGTCAGATCCGCCGCATCCACCAGATACGGGTTGATATTGGCGACCCTGATCGCCTGCGGCTCGCCACGGATATCCTCGTATTCGAACAGCCACTTTTCCGCGCAGTCATGCCGGGCGAAGCCGACGATCACACAATGCACGGCGGCCTTGCCACGCGCCTCGTTGTTCCACTGGAAGGTGCGGTGGGCGAAGTGGATCTTCACCCCCTGCGCCAGCATCCAGTTCCACAGCACGCCGACCTGCTCGCCCTGGGTGATGGAGTTGGTGGAGACAAAGCCACAGTGCAGTGCCGGATTGTCCTGCATCAGCTGTGCGGCCTTCACATACCAGGCAGCAACGAAGTCCAGCAGGCCGGCATTGCGGATGCCGGCGAACACCGCCGTAACATCCGCACGCTGCCGGTCATTGAGCAGCTTGGCGCCGATAAACGGCGGATTGCCCATGATGTAACTCAGGCGCTCGGCGGCGATCAGCTCGCGCCAGTCCATCTGCAGCGCATTGGCGCAGACGATGTGCGGTGTGGCCGCCAGCGGGATGCGCGCGAAGTACAGGCCGAACTCCTCGGACACCTGCAGGTTCATCTGGTGATCCATCAGCCACATCGCCACCTGGGCGATCTGCGCGGGGAATTCCTCGATCTCGATGCCGTAGAACT
>CAZFFB010000225.1:0-4042 GCA_964517735.1 uncultured Pseudomonas sp. | reverse complement strand
GGCAAGCTGTTCGGTTCCATCGGTACCCACGACATCGCTGACGCCCTGACCGCCTCTGGCGTCGAAGTGGCCAAGAGCGAAGTGCGTCTGCCCAACGGTACTATCCGTCAGGTCGGCGAATACGACGTGGCCGTGCACCTGCACACCGACGTCGAAGCCACCGTTCGTGTGGTGGTCGTGGCTGCCTGAGGCAATCCATGACCGGCCCGTGCAGCATTGATGCCGGGCCAGCAACATCGGGCACGCACTGCTTTGGCAGGCGTGCCCTTTGTCTTTATGCCCTAGCCGATTCAGCAGACACGTGATGAACGATATCAGCCTCTCCGAGCAGTACGATCTGGAAACCGCCGCCCTCAAGGTGCCGCCCCATTCCATCGAGGCCGAGCAGGCAGTGATCGGCGGTCTGATGCTGGACAACAACGCCTGGGAGCGGGTGCTTGATCTGGTTTCCGACGGCGACTTCTACCGTCACGATCACCGGCTGATCTTTCGCGCCATCTACAAGCTGGCCGAGCGCAACCAGCCGTTCGACGTGGTGACCCTCTCCGAGCAGCTGGACAAGGAGGGGCAGCTCAGTCAGATCGGTGGCCTGGCCTACCTGGGCGAGCTGGCCAAGAACACCCCTTCGGTGGCCAACATCAAGGCCTATGCACAGATCATTCGCGAGCGTGCCACCTTGCGTCAGCTGATCGGCATCAGCAACGAGATTGGCGACAGCGCCTACAACCCGCAAGGCCGCGGTGCTGAGGAAATCCTCGACGAGGCCGAGCGCAAGATCTTCCAGATTGCTGAGGCGCGCCCCAAGAGCGGCGGGCCGGTCGGGCTCAATGAGCTGCTGACCAAGGCGATTGATCGCATCGATACCCTGTTCAACAGCCATGAGGCCATCACCGGGCTTTCCACCGGCTTCACCGACCTTGATGAGAAAACCAGCGGCCTGCAGCCGGGTGACCTGGTCATCGTGGCGGGCCGGCCCTCGATGGGCAAGACCACCTTCGCCATGAACCTGGTGGAGAATGCCGTACTGCGCAGCGACAAGGCGGTGATGGTCTATTCGCTGGAAATGCCTGCCGAATCACTGGTGATGCGTATGCTGTCCTCGCTCGGACGCATTGATCAGACCAAGGTGCGCTCCGGTCGGCTCGATGAGGATGACTGGCCGCGCCTGACCTCGGCGGTCAATCTGCTTAACGAGCGCAAACTGTTCATTGACGATACCGCCGGCATCACCCCTTCGGAGATGCGTGCCCGCACCCGCCGTCTGGTGCGCGAGCACGGCGAGCTGGCGCTGATCATGGTCGACTACCTGCAGCTGATGCAGCTGGGCGGTAGCGGCGGCGAGAACCGCACCAACGAGATCTCCGAGATTTCCCGCTCCCTCAAGGCGCTGGCCAAGGAGTTCAGCTGCCCGGTGATCGCCCTCTCGCAGCTCAACCGCTCGCTGGAGCAGCGTCCCAACAAGCGGCCGATCAACTCCGACCTGCGTGAGTCCGGTGCGATCGAGCAGGATGCCGACGTGATCATGTTCGTCTACCGCGATGAGGTCTATCACCCGGAAACCGAGCACAAGGGCGTGGCCGAGATCATCATCGGCAAGCAGCGTAACGGCCCGATCGGCACCGTGCGCCTGGCTTTCCTCGGCAAGTACACCCGCTTCGAGAACCTTGCGCCGGGCATGTACAGCTTCGACGAAGACTGACAGCCACCCCGCCGTTTGCCAGGAGAGTCTGCCCCATGCGTCCGCTGGTTGCCCATATCGATCTGTCGGCCCTGCGTCACAACTACGCCCGTGCCAAAGCGCTTGCCGCGGGCCGGGCCGCCTTCGCGGTGGTCAAGGCCAATGCTTATGGGCATGGTGTCACGGCGGTGGTGAATGCCCTGGCAGAGGCCGATGGTTTTGCCGTGGCCTGTCTTGAGGAAGCGCTGGAGGTGCGCCGCTGCCGCCCGCAGGCGCGCATCCTGCTGCTGCAGGGCGGCTTCGAGGCCGAGGACTGGCAGGGGGCTGCGGCGCTGGGGCTGGACGTGGCGGTGCAGAGCCGCGAGCAGCTCGATGGCCTGCTGGCCTGCCCGCTGGAGGCGCCGCTGCGTCTCTGGCTCAAGCTGGACTCTGGCATGCACCGTCTGGGCTTTGATCTGGCCAGTCTTCGCGCCGCCCATGCCCGCCTGCACGGGGCGGCGCAGGTGGCCGAGCTCAACCTGTTCAGCCATTTCGCCTGCGCGGATCTGCCGGAGCACCCGCTCAATCGTCAGCAGCTGGCGGCGTTTGCCGCACTGGATGATCTGCCCTTCGCGCAGCGCTCGCTGGCCAACTCGGCGGCCATCTTCACCTGCGCGGCAGCGCATCGCGACTGGCTGCGTCCCGGCATCATGCTGTATGGCGCCAGTCCCTTCGCCGAGCGGCCCGCTGCGAGCCTCGGTCTGCAGCCGGTGATGCGGCTTCAGGGGGCGCTGATCGGGGTGCGCGAGGTAGCGGCCGGGGAGAGCGTCGGGTATGGCGCCGGCTGGGTGGCGGCGCAGCCGACCCGGATCGGTACCCTGAGCTGCGGTTATGCCGATGGCTACCCGCGCAGCGCCCCCCCCGGCACGCCGGTGCTGGTGGCCGGGCGCCGTGTGCCGCTGGTCGGGCGGGTGTCGATGGACATGCTGACCGTCGATCTGTCCGCGGTGCCCGAGGCAAAGGTCGGCGCGCCGGTCGAGCTGTGGGGAGTGGCGCTGCCGGTCGATGAGGTGGCCAGCGCCTGCGGCACCATCGGCTACGAGCTGCTCAGCAAGCTGGCCGCCCGGGTACCGCGCCGCTACCACCCCTGAGGCGCGGTCCGGCCTGTACACTTTTTGTGCTATCCTGCGCGCCCGCGTCAAACCCTCCACGAGTGCCGGTCATCCCCATGCAAGCCGCCAAGCCGCTGTTCGACTATCCCAAGTACTGGGCCGAATGTTTCGGGCCCGCGCCCTTCCTGCCGATGAGCCGGGAAGAGATGGACCTGCTCGGCTGGGACTCCTGCGATGTGATCATCGTCACCGGCGATGCCTACGTCGACCATCCCTCGTTCGGCATGGCGATCATCGGCCGGCTGCTCGAGGCGCAGGGTTTTCGCGTCGGTATCATCAGCCAGCCGGACTGGCAGTCTAAAGACGACTTCATGAAGCTCGGCAAGCCGAACCTGTTCTTCGGTGTGGCGGCGGGCAACATGGATTCGATGATCAACCGCTACACCGCTGACCGGAAGATCCGCTCTGACGACGCCTACACGCCCGGTGGTGTGGCCGGCAAGCGCCCGGATCGCGCCAGCATGGTCTACAGCCAGCGCTGCCGTGAGGCTTACAAGGGCGTGCCGATCGTGCTCGGCGGCATCGAAGCCTCGCTGCGGCGCATCGCCCACTACGACTACTGGCAGGACAAGGTGCGCCACTCGATCCTGATGGACGCCAAGGCCGATATCCTGCTCTACGGCAACGCCGAGCGGGCGATCGTTGAAGTTGCCCAGCGGCTGGCCGCGGGCGAGCCGATCCAGTCGATCAGTGACGTGCGCGGCACCGCCTTCGTGCGCCGTGACACCCCCGAGGGCTGGTTCGAGATCGATTCCACCCGTATTGACCGCCCGGGGCGTATCGACAAGATCATCAACCCCTACGTCAACACCCAGGACCTTGAAGCCTGCGCCATCGAGCAGGCCCGCGGGCCTGTGGAAGACCCCACCGAGGCCAAGCCGGTCGAGCTGCTGCCAAGCCCGAAGCTGACCCGCGAGCGCACGGTGATCCGCCTGCCGTCCTTTGAGAAGGTCAAGGGCGACCCGGTGCTGTATGCCCACGCCAACCGCGTGCTGCACCTTGAGACCAATCCCGGTAACGCCCGTGCGCTGGTGCAGCGCCATGGCGAGCAGGATGTCTGGCTGAACGCGCCGCCAATCCCGCTGACCACCGAGGAGATGGACTACGTCTTTGACCTGCCCTACGCCCGGGTGCCGCACCCGGCCTATAACGGCGAGAAGATCCCGGCCTACGAGATGATCCGCTTCTCGGTGAACATCATGCGCGGCTGCTT
>CAZFFB010000224.1:0-4047 GCA_964517735.1 uncultured Pseudomonas sp. | reverse complement strand
CCCTGCGCATGCTGGAAAAAGCCAGCCGCAAGTAACAGATCTTCGTATCTGCCATTTGCGAGACCGGCTCCCTTGGGAGCCGGTTTTTTTATGTCTTCGAAGCCGGCCAGCCCGCGCTGATGCCTCAGCCAGCCAGCAGGCCAACTCGCCTCACGGACGGGTGATGTCCGCTACCAGCTCGCGCGGCTGGGCGATCTCCACGGGCAGGCCATATTCGGCGGCCACCGCATCGCGCACCGTCTCCCAGTCCAGCTGCAGGTCCTCGCCTTGCAGGTCACTCTGCTTGAGCAGGGTATTCATCATCTGGGCATGGCGATCGACGATCGACAGCTCGCCTGAGTCTGTCAGCGGCGCATGAGCCTCAAGATACAGATTGCCCTGACTGATACCGAACTTGTAGGGCGCATTGATGATCCGCACCTTGGTGCCTACCGGCGCCAGGCGCGCCAGCTCCAGCACGTTATGGTTGAGCATGCGGAAGCAGCCATGGCTGACCCGCATACCAATGCCGAACTTCTTGTTCGAGCCATGGATCAGGTAGCCCGGCGTCCCCAGGGAAAACTTGAATGGCCCAAGGGGGTTGTCAGGACCGGGCGGGAAGATTGCCGGCAGGATATCTCCCTCGGCGGCATGCTCCTCGCGGATCGACTTGGGTGGAATCCAGGTCGGGTTGGGGAACTTGCCGGTGATGGTGGTGGTTGCGATCGGCGAGTTCCAGCCCTCGCGCCCGATCCCCAGCGGGAAGGTGTGCACCACCTGTTCACCCGGCGGGAAGTAATAGAGCCGGTACTCGGCCAGATTGATGACGATTCCCTCACGCGGGCCAGGCGGCAGGATATAGCGGGTCGGCAGGGTGATCTGAGTCCCCTCGCCCGGCAGCCACGGATCAATGCCCGGATTGGCCGCCACCATCTCCAGATAACCCATGTCGTTGGCCGAGGCGATATCGGCGAAGGTGTCCTCGTACTTGGCCGTGATGACCTGCACCTCGCCCACCACATCCTCACCCGGCGGGGGCAATGGCAGGGTCAGTGCCGCAGCCGGCGCGGCCATCAGCAAGGCGGCCAGCGTGGCCAGCAGGGGGCGAACGACAAAGGTGCGCGGTAGCATCGGGGCATCCTGTGGAAGCGTATTTGATCAAAAAGTGTACACCGCAGACCGGCAAGGGTCAGCAGGCCACTCAGCGCAGCGGCCAGTCACGGGGCAGTCCGTGGCGTTCGGCGCGCAGGCGCTGCAGGCAGACCGAGCACAAGCGATGATCCTTGAGGACCTGCCGGTCCAGATCACGCCAGTGCGGACGGGCCGGCAGCAGACTGCCACATAGCGTATGGTCTCCGGCATCTTCCAGTTCGAGCTGGCGCGCGACCAGATGCAGACGCACCTCCTGACAGGCGAACAGATCAAGCTGCTCGCCGGGCATCAGCAGGCGGTAGGCATACAGTGACCAGGCACGGCGGGACATCAGGACGGGACTCCGGGGCAGCGGCGCGCAACCTTAGCGGAAAGCCCGGCCCCGGAAAAGCCTCACAGCAGCGGCGCCAGCACCGTCCAGGCGTTTTCCAGCAGGTAGGGTTGCGCCGCCGCATTGGGATGGATGCCATCGCCCTGCATCAGCGCCGGATTGCCCCCCACACCCTCAAGAAAGAACGGTACCAGCGGCACCTGCTGCGCACGCGCCACGTTGGCAAACACGGCGGCAAAACCCTGGGTGTAGCGCGCCCCATAATTGGGTGGCAGCTGCATGCCCAGCAGCACCACCTGGGCACCGGCAGCTCGCGCATGGCCGACCATCCCGGCAAGATTTCGTTGCAATTGCTCAAGAGACTGCCCACGTAGGCCATCGTTGCCGCCAAGCTCAATGACCACCAGCTGCGGAGTATGCCGCTCGAGCAGTCCCGGCAGGCGCGAGTGCCCGCCAGCGCTGGTCTCGCCGCTGCGCGACGCATTCACCACCTGCCAGTGCGGTGCCTGCTCCCGCAGACGCGCCTGCAGCAGAGGCACCCAGCCCTGGTGCGTTTCCAGGCCAAAAGCGGCGCTGATACTATCGCCGACAATCAGCAGGGTTCCGGCCAGCGCCTGCGGCACCAGCAGCAACCACAGCCATCCGGCTACCAGCCACTTCACAGCCATCGGATTCCCCTATGCCAGCCCCTATTCTCGTTGCGCGTAACCTTAGCAAAGTGGTCCCGGCCCCGGAAGGCGCCCTGACCATCCTCGATGACCTGTCCCTTGAGCTGCAGCAAGGTGACTCGCTGGCCATCATCGGGCGCTCAGGCTCCGGCAAGTCCACCCTGCTGGGTCTGCTGGCCGGTCTTGACAGCCCAAGCAGCGGCTCGGTACGGCTGGCAGGACAGGCTCTGGAGCAGCTCGATGAAGATCAGCGCGCCCGCCTGCGCGCCGAGCAGGTCGGCTTTGTCTTTCAGTCCTTTCAGCTGTTGGACAGCCTGACCGCCCTGGAGAATGTCATGCTGCCTCTGGAACTTGAGGGGCGCCATGATGCCCGTGCACGGGCCACCGAGCTGCTCGAGCGCGTAGGACTGGGCCAGCGCACCAGACATTACCCGCGCCAGCTCTCCGGCGGCGAGCAGCAGCGCGTGGCAATCGCTCGCGCCTTTGCCGGTGAGCAGGCCCTGCTATTTGCTGACGAGCCGACCGGCAACCTCGACGGCCAGACCGGCGAGCGCATCGTCGAGCTGCTGTTCCAGCTCAACCGTGAGCAGGGCACCACGCTGGTCCTGGTCACCCATGATCCGCGTCTGGCGGCCCGCTGCGCGCAGCAGCTGCGGCTTGAATCAGGCCGCCAGATCACGGAGGCCTGACGATGCGCCAGTCCCTGTCTCTGTGGAGGTTGCTGCCCCTGGCGCTGCGTCAGCTGCGCCGCGAGGCGCGCGCCGGCGAGCTGCGCGTGCTGTTCTTCGCCCTGCTGATTGCCGTTGCCGCCAGCAGCGCCATCGCCCATTTTACCGAGCGCCTCAATGGGGCGATGCTGCTGCGCGCCGGCGAGTTTCTCGCCGCCGACCTGGTACTGCGCGGCAGCACACCTGCCCGCGCCGAACAGCTCGAAAGTGCCCGACGCCTGGGGCTGGTGCATGCCCGCAGCGTCGAGTTTTCCAGTGTGCTGGCCAGCGACAGCGGCCTGCAGCTGGCCAGCGTCAAGGCGGTGGATGATGCCTATCCACTGCGCGGCGCGCTGCGCAGCGCCGCCGCACCCTTTGCCGCCGAGCAGTCCGGCGGCCGGCCAGCCCGCGGTGAAGCCTGGGCTGAAGCCCGTCTGCTGATTGCCCTGGAGCTTAAGATCGGCGACTACCTGGAAGTTGGCCGCCATCGCCTGCAACTGACCCGAGTGCTGACCTATGAGCCGGATCGCGCCGGCGACTTTGCCAGCCTGACCCCGCGCCTCCTGATCCACCATGACGATCTGGCGGCCACCGCGGTCCTGCAGCCCGGCAGCCGGGTAACCTGGCGTGACCTGTGGCGGGGTGAAGGGAGCGCCCTGGCCGCGCACCGTGCCACCCTTGAAGGGCAACTCGCTCCGCAGCAACGCCTGCTCGATGCGCGTGACGGCAACCAGCAGGTCGGTAGCGCTCTGCAGCGTGCCGAGCGCTACCTGGGTCTGGCCAGCCTGGCCGCCGTATTGCTGGCTGGGGTGGCCGTGGCGCTGTCGGCCAACCGCTTCGCCACACGACGCTACGATCTGGCGGCCATGCTGCGCTGCTTTGGCCTGCGGCGCCGCGAGGCACTGAGCCTGTTCACCCTGCAGATCCTGGTGCTGGCGCTGCTGGCCAGCCTGGCCGGCGTGCTGTTGGGCACCTTGGCTCAGTGGGGGCTGTTTGCCCTGCTCGGCGAGCTGCTGCCGGCAGAGCTGCCCGCCCCGGGCTGGCGCGCGGTGTTGCTTGGGGTGGCGGTCGGGCTGATCGCGCTGGCCGGCTTCGCCCTGCCGCCCCTGGCAGCACTGGGGCGCGTCTCGCCGCTGCGGGTACTGCGGCGCGACCTGCAGCCCCTGCCACTGTCCAGCCTGCTGATCCAGGGGGCGGCCCTGCTGGCGCT
>CAZFFB010000223.1:0-4068 GCA_964517735.1 uncultured Pseudomonas sp. | reverse complement strand
AGCTGTGCCCGCAGTTCCTCAAGCGGGACCGGCTTGCTCAGGTAGTCATCCATGCCAGCAGCCAGGCATTCCTGCACAGCGCCCTGCTGGGTGTTGGCGGTCAGCGCGATGATCGGCAGGTGCTCGCCAGGCGCTTCGGCACTGCGGATCGCTCGGGCAAGCTGCAAGCCGTCCATGTTGGGCATCTGCAGGTCGCTCAGCAGCAGGGCATAGTCACCGCTGCGCCAGCGCTGTAGCGCCTGCACGCCATCGTCGGCTACATCGGCGGTCATGCCCAGAAGACCCAGCTGGCGCAGCAGCACTTTCTGATTGATGGCGTTGTCCTCGGCCAGCAGGATCAGCCGACCGTGAGCCAGCGCTTCTGCGCGGCTGGGTGCGCTGTGCTGCAGGCGGGCAGCGGTCGGCTGTGCGCCTTCCTGACGACGTCCCAGTGCCAGCTCGATTGCCTCGATGAAGCTGTTGCGCCGCAGCAGGTTGGCATCGAGGCGCACCAGGTTTGGGGACTCGCGCCGGGCGCGCCGCAGCTCGCCACGCCCGATACACACAAACTGCAGCTGTGGCAGTTGCCAGGTGCGTGCTGCTGTGTCGAGCATGGCCGGATCAGGGGCGTGGTGGCCGCTGTCGATCAGGCAGAACTGCGCATGCCGCGCATGGCGTTCGGTCAGTGGGCTGTCCAGATCGGGCAGATGGGTCAGCCAGACGCCTTCCTCTTCCAGGTAGCTGGCCAGGTCAGCCAGCAGACCCTGTGGCGTGCCGACCAGCAGCGCACTGATGCCATCCAGGCAGGGCAAGGGCCGCGGTGTGAGGTGGGCGGCCACGGGCAGTGCCAGTAGTACCCGGAAGGTCGAGCCTTCGCCGGGCTGGCTGTCCACCTCGATCCGCCCGCCCATCAGGGTCACCAGTTTGTGGCAGATCGCCAGCCCCAGCCCGGTGCCACCAAAGCGACGGGTGGTGGAGCTGTCGGCCTGGGTGAAGGCCTGGAAGAGATGCTGCTGGGCCTCGGCACTGATGCCGATGCCGTTGTCGCGCACGGCGATTTCCAGGTGCACCTGCCCGCCATCACGCGACAGCAGACGGCTACGTACCTCGACCCGCCCGGTACCCTGCGTGCTGCGGGAGAACTTGAGAGCGTTGCCCAGCAGGTTGACCAGTACCTGACGCAGGCGCAGCGGATCACCCAGCAGGGGCTCGGGAATCTGCGGGTCAGTGAACAGGGTCAGTTCGATGCCGTTTTGCAAGGCCTGACGGTCGAGCAGGGCACAGACCTGCTCGATCAGGCTGGCGCTGGAGAGTTCCACCTGCTCCAGCTCCAGCCGGTCGGCTTCGATCTTCGAGAAGTCGAGAATGTCGTTGATGATGCCCAGCAACAACGTGGCCGAGTCGCGGATGATGCCAAGCATCTCCTCCTGCTGGCTGTCCAGCGGGGTATGGGCCAGCACTTCGAGCATGCCCAGCACGCCATTCATTGGCGTGCGGATTTCATGGCTCATGGTCGCCAGGAAGCTGGACTTGGCTTCGCTGGCCTGTTCGGCCTCGTGCCGGGCAGCGGTGAGGCTGTCGATCAATGCCTGGCGCTCGCTGATATCCCGCAAGGTAGCGATCAGCTGCGCGCGCCCGCGGACGGGGTATTCGCAGAGGCTCAGCTCAAGTCGGACCGGTCGTCCGCTGCGATGCCGGCCGGCCAGTTCGCGGCGTTGGCCTAGCAGGTGATGATCCTCGCCTGCGCGATGACGACTCAAAGCATCTTCCAGATGCTCGCGATCGGGCTGCTCAAAAAGCTGTGGCAGCGCCAGGCCGGTCAGCTCTGTGGGGGTGTGACCGAGGATGCGCTGCACGGCCGGGTTGCTGTGCTCGATCCGGCCCTGCTCATCGAGCAGCAGAACACCTTCACGCAGACGATCGAGCAGACTGTGGATCGCGTGGTCGATCTGCGCCTCATGCAGCGCAGCAGCGGATGGTGGCGGTGCGGCATCGAGGCGCAGCTGTTGCTGGTCACGGCGCTTGGCGGTGGTGTCCGTGCCGCTGAGCAGCCAGCCATCGCCATGGGGGCACAGTTGCCAGTCCACCCATAGCCACTGCTGTGCGTGGCTGCGCAGGCGCAGCAGCAGAGGCTGTGGCGCCACACCGACAGGGGTTTGCGACAGGGCGTGTTCAAAGGCGCTGCGATCCTCGGGATGCAGCAGGCTGGCCAGTTTCTGGCCCAACACCAGGCGTGTCGGATGCTCGATCAGAGCGGCGAGCGCCGGATTGATGCGCAGCAAATGCCCCTGTTCATCCAGCAGGGCCAGCAGATCGCGCGACAACTGGAACAGCGGGCTATCGAGGACCTCGTCGGTGCGCTGCTCCAGGGGCTCGAGCAGCAGCAGCATGGCCGGGCGCCCTTGGTAATGGCATGGCAGTGAATCAATCTGCAGCCAGATATCCGGCTGCAGATGCAGGGGGGCGCGGGGGGGCGGCGGATCTTCCAGACGCCGCTGCTGCAAGTGGCGCTGCAGGGCGCTCAGACTGTCTGCCTTGGCACGGGAGGCAAGTGGCTGACCCAGCAGATCGCCAAGAGAGCCACCCAGCAGGCGCAGTGCTGCATGGCTGGCATAGCGGCAATAACCGTCGCTGCTGACCAGTACGGCACCGGGCAGGGTCTCGATCAGACGATCATCAGCTGGGCCGCGACTGCTGCGTGGTTGCAGGTCGAGCGCTGTAGCTGCCGGGCTGTGCTGCAGGAGCCGCCATTGCACCAGCTTGCCGCTCAGCAAGGCTGCACCCGCCGGAATCAAGGTCTGGATCAGACCGATCAGCAGATGATGGCTGTCTTGTGCCAGCCAAGGGAGGGGAAGGGCAGCCGCCAGCCAGGCAGCAAATACAGATCGCGGCCCGAGCAAAAGCCCCACTAGCAGGGCGGTGCTGACCAGCGGCCAGGCCAGCGGCAGTGCATCGCGCCCCTCCAGGAGTACGGCCACCACGCCAGCCATAAGACATCCCGCCAGAGCGGCCAGCTGCTGCAGCCCGGTCGTCATGGAAGGCAGCAACCGGCGGAAGATGTGGTCCATGAGAAATCCTGCAAAAAGGCCCCATAAGCAGATCCGGCGGCCTGAAAGTCGAGTTGGCAATTATGCCAACGAAACCCGCTGCGCTGGCGCTTCAGGCGCCGCTGGCATGTCCTGATCATGGCAGTTAGTCTCAGCTATATGCCTATATTTAACATAATTTTTTTAACTCAAATAATCCAGATACCTCACACCAGGTCAAGTAATCAACCCTGGGAAGGGCAGAGCTGCGTTGTCAGGCATATCTCTGCCTGATTAGACTGCGCACCCGCACTTTCCCCTTATCGCAAGGTTGCGTCATCCATGATCAAGAAGTGTCTCTTCCCGGCTGCCGGCTATGGCACCCGTTTTCTGCCGGCCACCAAGGCCATGCCCACGGAAATGCTGCCGATTGTCAACAAGCCACTGATCCAGTACGGCGTTGAAGAGGCGCTAGATGCCGGTCTTGAGCAGATTGCCATCGTCACCGGGCGCGGCAAGCGTGCGCTGGAGGATCATTTTGATATCAGCTACGAGCTGGAAGAGCAGATCCGCGATACTGACAAGGAAAAGTACCTGGTTGGCATTCGTCGTCTGATCGATCAGTGCACTTTTTCTTACACCCGTCAGGTGGAAATGAAAGGGCTGGGGCACGCCATTCTCAGTGGCCGTCCGCTGATTGGTGATGAACCCTTTGCGGTGGTGCTGGCAGACGACCTTTGCCTGAACCTGGAAGGTGATGGCGTGCTGGCCCAGATGGTCAAGCTGTACAAACAGTTCCGTTGCTCGATCGTGGCCATCGAGGAAGTTCCGGCCTCAGAAACTTCCCGTTATGGCGTGATTGCCGGCGAGATGATCCGTGAGGACATTTACCGTGTGCATACCATGGTCGAGAAGCCAAAGCCAGAAGATGCACCCTCGAACCTGGCGATTATCGGCCGCTATATCCTGACCCCGGATATCTTCGAACTGATCAAGCAGACGCCTCCGGGCAAAGGCGGCGAGATCCAGATCACCGATGCGCTGATGCGTCAGGCCCAGGAAG
>CAZFFB010000222.1:0-4073 GCA_964517735.1 uncultured Pseudomonas sp. | reverse complement strand
GAGCTGCTCGGCCAGATGGGTGATCGATGACATGCTGCTCTCCTGCGGTGACCGGGCGATGAAGCCCGCCCGGGCGATACCGTACACTAGCCGTTTTCGGGATCGAAGCCGCACCGCCATGAGCCAGCATGATTTCTCGGCGCACACGCCGATGATGCAACAGTACCTGAAGATCAAGCAGCAGCATCCCGAGCAGCTGCTGTTCTACCGCATGGGCGATTTCTACGAGCTGTTCTACGCCGACGCCCAGAAAGCCGCCAGGCTTCTGGACATCACCCTGACCGCCCGCGGGCAGTCCGCCGGACAGCCGATTCCCATGGCGGGGATTCCCTTCCACTCGGCTGAAGCCTATCTCGCCAAACTGGTCAGGCTGGGAGAGTCGGTGGCGATCTGTGAACAGATCGGCGATCCGGCGACCAGCAAGGGGCCGGTGGAACGCCAGGTTGTGCGCATCCTCACACCCGGCACAGTCACCGACGAGGCGCTGCTTGATGAACGCCGCGACAACCTGCTGGGTGCCCTGCTCGGTGATGAGCGGCTGTTTGGTCTGGCCATCCTCGACATCACCAGCGGACGCTTCAGCGTGCAGGAGATCCGTGGCTGGGAGCCGCTGCTGGCCGAGCTTGAGCGGCTCAACCCGGCTGAGCTGCTGATCCCCGACGACTGGCCGCAGGATCTGCCCGCCGAGCGGCGTGGCGGCAGCCGGCGCCGCGCCGCCTGGGATTTTGACCAGGCCACCGGTTTCAAGGCACTGTGCCAGCAGTTTGGTACCCGAGACCTCAACGGCTTTGGCTGCCAGGACCTGAGTCTGGCCATCGGTGCGGCGGGCTGCCTGCTGCTCTACGCCCGTGAAACCCAGCGTGGCGCCCTGCCCCATCTGCGCAGCCTGCGTCATGAACGGCTGGAAGAGGCGGTGGTGCTGGATGCCGCCAGTCGGCGCAATCTGGAGCTGGACACCAATCTGGCCGGCGGGCGGGACAACACCCTGCTGAGCGTGATGGATCGCTGCATGACCGCGATGGGCAGCCGCCTGCTGTGCCGTTGGCTGAACCGTCCGCTGCGCCAGCAGGCACTGCTTGAAGCCCGCCAGCAGGCGATTGCGGCGCTGCTTGAGCAGTTTCGCTTCGAACACCTGCAGCCCCTGCTCAAGCAGATCGGCGATCTTGAGCGCATTCTCGCCCGTATCGGCCTGCGCAGCGCCCGCCCGCGGGATCTGGCTCGCCTGCGCGATGCCCTGGCCAGCCTGCCAGCGCTGCAGGCCGCCCTGGCGCCGCTCAAGACGCCGCACCTCGAGCAGCTGACCGCCAGCGTGCGCACCTACCCGCAGCTGGCCGAGCAGCTGCAGCGGGCGATCATCGACAACCCGCCGGCGGTGATCCGCGAAGGCGGGGTGATCCGCGAAGGCTTTGATGCCGAACTCGATGAGCTGCAGCTGCTGAGCGAAAATGCCGGCCAGTATTTGATGGATCTGGAGGCCCGGGAAAAGGCTCGCACCGGCCTGCCCAACCTCAAGGTCGGCTACAACCGCGTGCATGGCTATTACATCGAGCTGCCGCGGGCGCAGGCCGAACAGGCTCCGGTCGACTACCAGCGCCGCCAGACCCTCAAGGGCGCCGAGCGCTTCATCACCCCTGAGCTCAAGGCCTTCGAGGACAAGGCGCTGTCGGCGAAAAGCCGTGCGCTTGCGCGGGAAAAGCTGCTCTACGAGCAACTGCTGGACACCCTGATCGAGTCGCTGGCACCGCTGCAAGACAGCGCCGCCGCCCTGGCTGAACTGGATGTGCTGAGCAACCTTGCCGAGCGGGCGCTGAACCTCAACCTCAACTGCCCGGTGTTCACCCGCGAGCCCTGCCTTGAGATCAGCCAGGGCCGGCATCCGGTGGTCGAGCAGGTGCTCAGCAGCCCCTTCGTCGCCAACGATGTCCACCTCGACGATCAGACCCGCATGCTGATCATCACCGGACCGAACATGGGCGGCAAATCCACCTACATGCGCCAGACTGCACTGATCGTGCTGCTGGCCCACATCGGCAGCTTCGTGCCGGCTGCAGCCTGCACACTGTCGATGATCGACCGCATCTTCACCCGGATCGGCTCAAGCGATGATCTGGCCGGCGGGCGCTCGACCTTCATGGTGGAGATGAGCGAGACGGCCAGCATCCTGCACAACGCCACCGCCCACAGCCTGGTGCTGATGGACGAGGTCGGCCGCGGCACCAGCACCTTCGATGGCCTGTCGCTGGCCTGGGCGGCCGCCGAGCATCTGGCGGTCCAGCGCGCCTTCACCCTGTTCGCCACCCACTACTTCGAGCTGACCGTGCTGGCCGAAACCCTCGCGGTGGTGGCCAACGTGCATCTGGATGCCGTCGAGCACAACGAGCGGATCGTCTTTCTGCACCATGTGCTGCCAGGGCCGGCGAGCCAGAGCTATGGTCTGGCGGTGGCACAGCTGGCTGGCGTGCCGGGCAGCGTCATCGCCCGGGCGCGCAGCCATCTGCAGCGCCTTGAGGAGACCAGCCGGCCGCCTGCCGGCAGCGCCGCCGCAGTGGATGCCCACGCCCACACCAAGGCCAGCCGGGCAGAGGTTGCCGAGCCGCCGGCGCGCACCTGTGAACCGGCGCCACAGGCCAGCCAGAGCGAGCCCCGCGCATCCGCCAAGGGTACAACTGGCCCGCTGCAGGCCGACCTTTTCACCAGCCTGCCCCACCCGGTGCTGGAGGCGCTCGGCCGCCTTGAGGCCGATGATCTGACCCCGCGCCAGGCGCTGGAGCTGATATATGCTTGGAAGATGCAGATATAACGCCGTCAGGGGCAAGCTGCTAGAATCCCGCGCGCCCTGCCACGGCAGGCGCCTGCCTTAGGAGAGAGAGAAAAATGACCTTCGTCGTTACTGACAACTGCATCAAGTGCAAGTACACCGACTGCGTGGAAGTCTGCCCGGTGGACTGCTTCTACGAAGGCCCGAACTTCCTGGTCATTCATCCCGATGAATGCATCGACTGCGCCCTGTGCGAACCGGAGTGCCCGGCACAGGCCATCTTCTCCGAGGACGAGGTCCCTGAAGATCAGCAGGAATTCATCGACCTGAACCGCGATCTGGCGGAAATCTGGCCGAACATCACCGAGAAGAAGGACGCCCTGGCGGATGCCGAAGAGTGGGATGGCGTCCAGGACAAGCTGCAGTATCTGGAGCGCTGAGTCCTGCCGGTGTGCAAAGGCCCTGCCTGAGTGCAGGGCTTTTTTCTGCCTGCAGCGCCGCCCTTGCAGCGGAGCACAGTCCGCTGCAAGGGCGCCCGATCAGACCTTGTGGTAGAGCTGCGAGCCCTGAGCCTTGAACTCGGCGGCCTTGGCCTGCATCTCGCGCTCCAGATCCGCCACGTTCAGATCGACCTGCAGCGCATCGATGCGCTCAAGGTTGGCAGCGTACTCGCGCACATCCTGGGTGATCTTCATCGAGCAGAACTTCGGTCCGCACATCGAGCAGAAGTGCGCGACCTTGGCCGACTCCTTGGGCAGGGTCTCGTCGTGGTAGCTGCGCGCGGTGTCCGGATCGAGACCGAGGTTGAACTGGTCTTCCCAGCGGAATTCGAAGCGCGCCTTGCTTAGTGCGTTGTCACGGATCTGCGCGCCCGGGTGGCCCTTGGCCAGATCCGCCGCGTGCGCAGCGATCTTGTAGGTGATGATGCCGGTCTTCACATCATCCTTGTTGGGCAGGCCGAGGTGCTCCTTGGGGGTCACGTAGCAGAGCATGGCGCAGCCGAACCAGCCGATCATCGCCGCGCCGATGCCGGAGGTGATGTGGTCGTAGCCCGGGGCGATGTCGGTGGTCAGCGGGCCGAGGGTGTAGAACGGCGCCTCGTCGCAGCATTCCAGCTGCTTGTCCATGTTCTCCTTGATCATGTGCATCGGCACATGGCCCGGGCCTTCGATCATGGTCTGCACGTCGTGCTGCCAGGCGATCTTGGTCAGTTCGCCGAGGGTCTCCAGCTCGCCGAACTGCGCGGCGTCGTTGGCGTCGGCGATCGAACCCGGACGCAGGCCGTCGCCCAGCGAGAAGCTGACGTCGTAGGCCT
>CAZFFB010000221.1:0-4074 GCA_964517735.1 uncultured Pseudomonas sp. | reverse complement strand
CGCGCATCGCGCCGCGCGAGGAAGCCGCCTGGCGCCTGCTGGCGGTATTGCGCCAGGGCGCGTTCTATCAGGCGCTGCGGGTCGAGCAGGGGCTGGGGTACGCCCTGTTCAGCCGTTTCCAGACGGGCGAGGCGGGCATCGAGCTGCAGTTCGGCGTGCAGTCGCCCCACGCCTCCGCCGAGCAACTGCAGGAAGCCATCCGCCGTTTCGTCGCGGACGGCGCGGCTGCTCTGGCGACGCTGCCCGAGGCGCGTCTGCAGCAGGCGCGCCAGGCCGTGCTCGACAGCCTGGCCGAGGCCGACGGGCAGCGCGCCCGCCGCCTGCGCGCCTGCCAGGCCTGGCTGAACGTCGAGCCGGCCGGCTGGACCGCGGCCGTACGCGCGGCGCTGGCGGAACTGTCGCAGGCCGAGCTGTGCCGGGCGGCCACGGCGCTGGGCGGCCCCGATACGAGCTGGTACTGGCTGTTCGGCCGCTGAGGCTCTGCCCGGCCGCCGCGGCGGCTCGTTCTCCCTGTCTGCGCCCGGAGCGCCCCCATGGCGGTGCACCTGCCGCCCCGCCTGCCTCCTTGCCGCTCTCCGCACGCTCTGCCCGAAACGGGCGCGTGTCGCGCGGCGGGCCGTATTGTCCCATCCGCCCATCCGTCCATCCGCCCGGCGACCGTCTGCGCCGGGCGCGGCGGTGTGCCCGGGCGTTCCATGGTGGTAGGGGATGAGAGCCTTTGGTCGTGGGTCCTGTGGTCTTCCGAAAGTACGAGCGATCCGCGCCCTGCGCAGAATACGTGGCGTGCCGGCCGGCTCCCGATAATCGCTGCGACTGTTGGATCAGGCAGTCGTCCTGACGCAAGCGGAGACCAAGATGAACAAGAACAAAGCCTGCTACTCCCTTCTGGCGGCTGCCACCGCCCTGGCATTCAGCTTGCCGGCTGCTGCCGAAATCGTTCTGTACGACAAGGATGGCACCACTTTCTCCACCGATGGCTACTTCAACGCCTTCTACGTCAACAGCGACGTGGATCGTGACGACAGCCTGAACCTCGACCGCAAGCAGTCGCGGGTCAAGATGGGCTTCCTGCCCAACTACATCGGCTTCAACTTCGGCAAGCAGGTCGACGACATCAAGCTCGGCGGCCGCTCCTCGTTCTGGGTGACCATCAACGACAGCGAGCAGAACGGCACCGGCACCGCCATCGACGTGCGTCAGTTCTACGCCACCGCCAGCAACGACCAGTGGGGCGAGGTGCTGTTCGGCAAGGACTTCGGCCTGTTCGCCCGCTCCAACATCCTGCTCGACGAGCTGCTGGCCGGCTATGGTCAGGTCAGCGACACCCTGGGTCTGGTCGATGGCGGCGGCGTGTCCTTCGGCAACATCGGCAGCGGCTACCCGTACCCGTTCCCGACCTCGCAGATCACCTATCGCTCGCCGAACATGGGCGGCCTGCGCATCGCCGCCGGCATCATGGACCCGGTGGACACCAACGACAGCAGCGCGACCGGCAAGGCCTACCAGGAAAACCCGCGCTTCGAGACCGAGATCACCTACCAGTTCGACCTCGCCGGCGCGCAGATCTACTCCTGGATCAACGGCATGCAGCAGAGCTCGGAGAACACCGACCGCCGCGTCGAGGACGTGACCTCCAAAGGTCTCGGCTACGGCGTGCAGGCCAAGATGGGCGGCCTGACCCTGACCGCCTCGGGCTTCCAGGCCGAGGGCATCAACCCGTTCTTCACCAACAACCTGACCGAGCCGACCCTGCGCGAAGTCGACAGCGACGGTTACCTGCTGCAGGGCTCCTACCGCTTCGGCAAGAACCGCGTGGCGCTGTCCTACGGCAAGACCAAGGACGACGGCAACGGTCTGGGCAGTGCGGCCGACTACGAAACCCGTGGCGTCGCCTACTTCCGCGACATCAACGACAACCTCAAGCTGGTCGCCGAGCTGAACCAGTTCGAGATCGACGGCAAGAACAACCCCGCCCTCGACGAAGACACCCGCACCTTCGCCGTGGGTGCGGTGCTGGCCTTCTGAGGTCGTGCGCGGGCCAGAGCCCGACTCCGCCCGCGCCAGCCCGAACTCCTGTCGACTGCCGAAGAGGAAAGCCGCAAGGCTTTCCTCTTCGTGCTTGTGGGTACTCGGTTGGCGGGGCGGGATCGCCGCGACCAAAGAAGGGGCGCGGCCAGTACCCAAGTAGCATTAGCCCGCTGCCTGCGCCTTTCTAGAATGCGCCTGTCTGTCTGTTCTACCGGCCCGGAGGCGACGTGGAAGAAGATCTGAACGACGTCGTCCGCATGGCCCTGTCCGAATCCAGCGATGCGGAAAGCGTGGCCCAGGACCTGGCCCGCCAACTGATGCACCCGCACCTAGGCTGCGTGCTGTTCTTCTGCAGCGCCGAATACGACCTGCCGGCGCTGGCCGCCGCGCTGGAGCAGTACTTCGGTGGCGTGCGCCTGGTCGGCTGCACCACCGCCGGCGAGATCACCCCGCAGGGCTACGGGCGCGGCTGCGTCAGCGCGGTCGGCTTCGATCATCGCAGCTTCTCCATCGCCGCCGCGCGCATCGACGCGCTGGACAGTTTCAGCCTGCTCGACGCCCAGCAGGTGGTCGCCCAGCTGGCCGAGGAATGCCGCGGCAGCCGCCGCGAGCCGATCACCGGGCACAGCTTCGCCCTGACCCTGCTCGACGGCCTGTCCAGCCGCGAGGAGCTGGTGCTCTCGGCGCTCAACGCCGCCTTCGGCCGCATTCCGCACTTCGGCGGCTCGGCCGGCGACGACAACCACCTGACCCGCACCCACGTCTACCACGACGGCCGCTTCCACACCGGCGCCGCGGTGGTGGTGCTGGTGCACACCGCGCTGGATTTCGAGGTGTTCACCACCCACCACATCCAGCCGCGCGAGGAGAAGCTGGTGGTCACCGCCGCCGACCCGGCCAGCCGCACGGTGTTCGAGCTGAACGCCGAGCCGGCGGCGCTGGAGTACGCGCGCCTGCTCGGCCTCGACCCGCAGCAGCTCGACCTCAAGACCTTCGCCCTGCACCCGCTGGCGGTGCGTCTCGGCGGGCAGTACTACATGCGCTCGATCCAGCGGGTCAACGCCGACCTGAGCCTGACCTTCTACTGCGCGGTGGAGAACGGCATCGTCCTCACCGCCATGCAGCCGGGGCCGCTGCTGCCCAACCTGCGCGGCCTGTTCGAGCGGCTCGAACGGCGCCTCGGCCCGCTGCTGCTGACCATCGGCTGCGACTGCTTCCTGCGCCGCATGGAGGTGGAAGCGCGCGGCTTGGTGGCCGACACCGCCGGCTTGCTGGTCGACCAGCGGGTGATCGGCTTCAACACCTACGGGGAGCAGTTCAATGGCATGCACATCAACCAGACCTTCACCGGCGTCGCCATCGGCCGATCCGGACGGGGCCTGTGCCGCTGAGCTGCGCGCGCGGCTCGCCGAACTGGAGGCGCGCAACCTCAAGCTGGAGCGGATCAACGCCGCGCTGATCGAGCGCGTCGAGTCCGCCGGCCCGCAGGGCGCCGACGCCTACGCCGCCTTCCAGCACTCGGTGGTGCTGGCCGAGCAGGTGCGCGAGCGTACCGACGCGCTGAACCGGGCGATGACCGAGCTGCAGACCAGCAACGCGCTGCTCAGCGAGGCGCGCGGCCGCGCCGAGACCGCCCACCAGCACCTGATCGACGCCATCGAGAGCATCTCCGACGCCTTCGTGCTGTTCGACGCCGAGCAGCGCATCCTGCTGTTCAACCGGCGCTTCCAGGCGCTGTGCGGCGACCTGCACGGGCGCATCCGCCGCGGCCTGCGGCTGAGCGACTTCAAGCGCCTGGCGCTCGGCTCCGGCCTGCTGGTCGAGGAGCACGGCGGCGCCAATCCCGAGCGCACTCTCTACCGCCTGGCCGACGGCCGCTGGGTGCAGGTCAGCGAGCGGCCGACCCGCGAGGGCGGCCTGGTGATCCTCTACACCGACATCACCGAGGTGAAGGTCCACGAAACCGCGCGCCGCGAGCAGGCGGTGGCGCAGAAGTCGCGCCTGCTGCAGCGCACCATGGACAACCTCTCCCAGGGCGTCGCGGTG
>CAZFFB010000220.1:0-4091 GCA_964517735.1 uncultured Pseudomonas sp. | reverse complement strand
GTGCCTGCTGGCCGGCGGCCTTCAGGCGCGGCGACTCGCCACACAGCGCCAGACACAGGGCATCGAGCAATGTGCTCTTGCCGGCACCCGTTGCGCCGGTAATGGCAAACAGGCCAGCGCTGGCCAGCGGCTCACGGCAGAAGTCGATGACCTGCTCGCCGGCCAGCGAGGCCAGGTTCTTCAGGCGGATGGCGAGAATCTTCATGGCGCCTCTCTTTACAGTTCAACGGCCTCAAGCAGGGCCTTGAAGTCGGCCATGACCTTAGCATCGGCCGGCTGGCCGTAGCGAGTCTGCCAGCTTTGGCGGAACAAGCTCTCTGGATCGGGCAGCTGCAGATCCTGAGTTTCGGTATCGGTTGTGGCCTCGGATCGGTGGTACTGGCTGGCGATGCGCACCAGCCGGTAGCCCTTGCCCTGCAGGGCCTGCTCGATCTGCTGGCGCAGATCCGGCTGCGGCGCTGCAAGGCTGACCCGCACCTCCAGCCAGGGCTGCTGCTCGCGGGGCAGCGTGCAGGGTACCAGGGCGTTCAGACGCGCCAGGGTCTCCTCCAATGGTAATGGCCCGATACGCTGCATACCGACGCTGCGTGGCACGGCCAGTGCCTCGATGGTGGCCAGTTGCCCATTATCAAGGTCGATACGCAGGATCTGGTGGGGATAGTCCACCTCGGCGAACGAGAGTGGCAGCGGCGAGCCGCTGTAGCGGATCCACTCCTGGCCTGCGACCTTCTGCGGGCGATGCAGGTGACCCAGCGCTACATAGGCGAGGCTTTCGGGGAACAGGCTGGCCGGCAGGGCTTCGGCCGTGCCGATGATCAGGTTGCGCTCGGAGTCGGCGGAGACTGCGCCGCCGGCCATGTGGGCGTGGCTGATGGCTACCAGCGCCTGCCCGGGCTGGCGCCGCGCCAGGGCCGCCTCGATCAGTGCCTGATGGACCTGGAGCATTCCGGCCAGATACTGATCCCCCCGTGCCCCCCCGGTGACCTCGGCCGGTCGCAGGAACGGCAGGGCGATGCACCAGGCAGCGAGCTGGCCCGTTGCATCGTGCAGAGGCAGCAGCAGATGGTCGCTGTCCAGGGTTTGCTCATCCACCCAGCGAATGCGCCCACGCGCATGGGTATTCAGACGCTCCAGCAGCGCCGCCGGCAGCTCGATGCGACTGCCTGAGTCGTGATTGCCGGCGATCATCACGATTTCCAGCCCGGGCAGGCGTTGGTGGGCCGCAACGATGAAGTCGTAGAGCCGCTGCTGGGCCAGCAGCGGCGGGTTGACGGTGTCGAAGAGGTCACCGGCGATCAGCAGGGCATCGGCCTGCTGCTGCTCCAGCTGGTCGAGCAGCCAGGTAAGGAAGGCGAGGTGCTCGTGGTCACGATCCTGGCCGTGCAGGGTCTGGCCAAGATGCCAGTCGGACGTGTGGATCAGGCGCATGGTCGGTCAGTCAATCCTTGGTGGGCGGTCAGGGTGCGGTCAGCAGGGCGGCCAGTGCTGCGATCACCAGCATGTGCAGGGGGTAAAAAGCATAGGCCCAGCGTCCGACCGGCATGATGCCCCAGCGGGCAATCGTGGGGCTGGTCAGCAGCCACAGACCAAGCGGTGCAGCGCCAAGGCAGGTTGCCATGATCAGCAGGGCGCGCAGCTGTCCATCCAGCAGCTGCCCGAGCAGCTTCGGGCTCAGATTGGCCAGCAGCACGCCGAGACTGGCGAGCAGCACGCCTTGGCGCGGGCGCTGCAGCGCCAGCAGAAACAGCGCCGGTAGCAGGACTCCTTCCAGGCCATAGGTGATGCGCGCAACCTGCTGCTGACAGAACAGGGCAAGCAGCGCCGCCAGCAGCAATGCGCCGGGCTGGCGGCTGTGCAGCGCCCAGGCGAGCAGCCAGCCGGGGACCAGGGTGAAGAGGATATTGAGTCTGTGCGTGTTGCCGAGCATCAGGTCATGGGCAGGTTCGCTGAGCAGGGCAAACAGCAGCAGTCCCCCCAGATGATGCGCCTGGCTTGTGGCAAACCGGCCGGGCGGCGGACGGGCGATGTTGGCCGCCAGCGCCAGACAGAACCACGGGAAAGCCAGACGTCCCGGGATGAAGCTGTCCTGCAGCAGGCTGCCGGCGGGCAGCAAAAAGCGCAGGTGATCGATCAGCATACTGGCCAGGGCCAGCCATTTGAGCAGATCAAGCCCAGGCTGGCGCACAGCGGAAGAGGGCGCGTGTGACATGCGGCGGATCGATGCTGCCAGGCAGCGGCGTGGCATCAGTCGCCGCGGTATTCACAGCCGCTGGTGCAGGTTTCATGCACCCTGACCCGCGAAAGCTCCGGTAAAAGTGGCTTGAGCTGCTGCCAGATCCAGCGCGAGAGATTCTCGCTGGTCGGGTTCTCAAGGCCTGGGATATCGTTGAGGTAGTAATGGTCAAGGCGGTCATAGATCGGCTTGAAGATGGCCTTGATCTCGCTGAAGTCACGGATCCAGCCGGTGTAGGGGTCGACCTCGCCCTCAATATAGATGGCTACCCGGAAGGAGTGGCCATGCAGGCGTCCGCATTTGTGTCCTGCGGGCACGTTGGGCAGCAGGTGGGCGGCCTCGAAGGTGAATTCCTTGAACAGTTCCACAGTCTTTTCCAGAGATTAGGGCGCCGTACAGGGCGGCGTCGGGGGTCAGGAGGTCTGCCCGCCCTGCAGGGGGGCAAAGCGAACGATTTTGGCCAGCAGGGTGGCGCGGTCGAAGGGTTTGGCGATGACGTCGCTGGCGCCAAGTTTGAGGCTTTCCACGACTACCTGTTCTTCGCTTTTGCCGGTCAGCATGACAAAGGGTACCCGTGCCAGCGCCGGCATGCTGCGAAAGCGCCGCAGTGCCTCGAGTCCGTCGATGCCCGGCATGACAATATCCAGCAGGACCAGGTCGGGGGTGAGGTTACGCAGGATGCGCAGCGCCTCGGTGGCATCCTTGGCGGAGAGCAGCTCATAGGTGCCGGGATCGAGCTGGCGGGCGACGATCTTGTGCACGAACTCGTCATCATCAACCAGCAGGATCTGTCGGCGGGCGCCGGTGTTGCCGGCCGGCGGCACCGTATCGTCTGACGCCGCGGTAACGGCCTCGCTGTGCGCCGGCGGCGCTTCACTGCTGGGCGCCTGCAGACGAGGGGCTGGCGTACCGCTCTGCAAGCGAGCCTGCAGCTCACGCAGTGCACTCAGGATGGACATGCACAGACGCATCGGGTCATAGCTCATCGGCCAGAACAGCACGTAATCATCGAACACGCCCTTGCTGCAGCGGACATAGGCATCCTGCACCTCGTCCTTGCTGCACAGCACGATGGTGCGGTGCGGATGCTGATGGATTTCACGGCTCTGGCGGTAGAGCTTGAGATAGAACTGCTCGGCGCTGTCCAGATCCTTGAAAGCCAGCACCAGCACCTGGGGCAGGTGCTGGTCGAAGTTTGCTACCTGACGGTCGGCGTCAAGGGCCAGCAGCACGCGGTTGAATTCGGGTCGTAGCTGGTTCTGCACGAGAATCGCGTCGGCCTGCTCGTCTGTGACGACCAGGATGGTGGCAGAGTGCTTCTTGTTGAGCGGCATGTTCGTGGCTTACCAGAGATTCCGGAGGGGCGAAGGCCTGCATGGCTGTGGCGCAGGATAAACCATTGTCACCCTGCGCCACAGCCTCAGCCCAGGCGCTGATCAATATCCGCGGCAACAGCCTCCCAGGCCCGGCGCAGTGCATCCAGCAACGCCGTCAGCGTCTGTTGGTCCTGACGCTGGTTGCCGGCCTGCTCAAGCTGCGCGCACAGCTCGCCCATCGCCAGTGCGCCGACCGAGCGGGCGTTGGACTTGAGTCGGTGGGTGATGCTGGCGATGGCCGCAGCATCGCCAGCGTCGAGCTTCTGCTGCAACTGGGCTAGCATGTCGGTTGCAGCGCGCTGAAAGTCGCCGAGAAACTCATCGAGCACTTCGTCCTCATCGCCCACCATGGCTCGGAGCACGTCCAGATCGAGCACCGCCAGCGCGGGGGACGAAGTTATTGCAGGCATTGCTGCCCCGGCGGGCGTATTGAATGAGACATGTTCGGCGCCGCTGGAGGTATCGGCGGCAGGCGATGGCAG